>JAVEES010000441.1 GCA_030840285.1 Pseudonocardiales bacterium | reverse complement strand
CTGACCGCCACCGGCCACGGCCGGGTGGTCATCACATCGTCGATCACCGGGCCCATCACCGGCTACCCGGGCTGGTCACACTACGGCGCGAGCAAGGCCGCCCAGCTCGGTTTCCTTTGGACGGCAGCAATGGAATTGGCGCCCAAGCAGATAACGATCAATGCTGTGCTGCCGGGCAACATCATCACCGACGGCCTGGTGGAAATGGGTCAGGAGTACATGGACCAAATGGCCTCCGCGGTGCCTGCCGGCCGACTCGGCAGTGTCGCCGACATCGGCAATGCAGCGCTGTTCTTCGCCACCGACGAAGCTTCCTACATCACCGGACAAACACTGGTCATCGATGGCGGTCAGATACTGCCCGAATCCCACATGGCGATCGCGGAGCTGTGATCAAGGCAAGCTGACGCCATGGCACCTGGAGCAGGCCGGTTCGCGCCCAGCCCATCGGCTGATCTGCACATCGGCAACCTGCGCACGGCCGTCCTCGCGTGGCTGTTCGCCCGCTCCAGCGGCCGCCGGTTCCTGATGCGCGTTGACGACCTCGACGACCGCACCGACGCCGACATCGCGCGCCGCCAGCTCGACGATCTGGCCGCGATCGGGCTGACGTGGGACGGTGCCGAATGGCAGTCGGAGAATCCGCAGCGCTACGATGCCGTCGTCGATGAGCTGGCGTCCCGCGATCTGTTGTACGAATGCTATTGCAGCCGAAAGGACATCGCGCAGGCGCCGCGAGCACCACACGCCCCGCAAGGCGCCTACCCCGGCACGTGCCGCGACCTCACGGATGCCGAACGCGAGACCCGGCGTGCCGAGACAAGCCGGCCCCCGGCGATGCGTCTGCGCACGGACGCGATCGTCCACACGGTGCACGACCTGTTGCACGGCGATTACACCGGGACCGTCGACGACTTCGTGGTCCGTCGCGGTGACGGCGTCGCGGCCTACAACCTCGCAGTCGTGGTGGACGATGCGGCGCAGGGCGTCGACCAGGTGGTCCGTGGCGACGACCTGTTGCCGTCGTCGCCCCGGCAGGCGTACCTGACGAGGATGCTGGGCTATCCGGAGCCGACGTACGCGCACGTCGCGCTCGTGCTCAACGAGGATGGTGCGCGGCTGGCCAAACGCGATGGCGCCGTGACCCTCGCGGAGATCGGGGTTGAGCGGGCGTTGGGCCAGATTGCGTCGTCATTGGGCTATACCGCCATGACCGTCGAGCAGATGCTCACAGAGTTCACAGCCTCTGACCTACCTCGGCACCCGTGGATATATCGGCCCGACTGAGCAGAACCCTTGGGCAGCCGCCACAGTCTTGCTAGCGTCCGCCGGTGCACTATCTACAAAGAGCCCTCGTGATGGTTCTTGCCGCGCTGCTCCTCACCGCATGCGGGTCGGGCCCAAGCAACGGTGACAACCCGGTCAAAGCGACTGGTGTGATGAGAGTTGGCACCGAAGGCGTGTACTCACCGTTCAGCTACCACGACCCCGCGACGGGCCAGCTCGTCGGCTATGACGTCGACGTTGCCCGTGCGGTCGCCGACAAGCTCGGTGTCAGGGCCGAATTCGTTGAAACGCCGTGGGATTCGATCTTCGCTGCCCTTGAGGCCAACAGATTCGACGTGGTGGCCAACGAGGTGACAATCACCTCAGAGCGACAGCAGAAGTACGACCTTTCGGAGCCATATTCGGTCGGCGAGGGTGTCATCGTCACGCGCGCAGGAGACAACTCCATAACTTCGCTGGCCGGCATCAAGGGCAAGGTAGCGGCCGAAAGTGCGACGAGCAACTGGGCCGATGTCGCCCGCAAGGCAGGCGCCCGGGTCGAGACGGTCGAGGGTTTCACCCAGGCGATCACGCTGCTGAACCAGGGCCGGGTCGACGTGGTGGTCAACGACAGCATCGCTGTCTACGCCTATCTCGCTGAGACAAACGACAAGTCGGTCAAGATCGCTACGACGATCGGTGAAAAGAGCGAGCAGGGCTTCGCCGCCCGGAAGAACAGCGGACTGTTGCCCGACCTGAACAAGGCGCTCGACGAGTTGCGGGCCGACGGCACTCTGGCGAGCATTTCCCAGAGATACCTCAAGGCCAACGCGTCCGGGGCGCCGGCGCCCACCGGAGCGTCTTCTGCGCACCGGTCTACGTGGCAGTTGATTTTGGACAACCTGTGGCCGCTGGCGAAGGCGGCGATCACCAAGACCATTCCGCTGACCGTCATCAGCTTCGCCGTTGGTCTGGTGATCGCTCTGGGAGTAGCGCTGGCGCGGTTGTCGTCGAAGGTGTTGGTGCACAACGTCGCGCGGTTCTACATCTCGGTTATCCGCGGCACCCCGCTGCTGGTGCAGTTGTTCATCGTGTTCTATGCGCTGCCGGAATTGGGGGTGAAGATCGATCCGTTCCCGGCCGCGGTGATCGCGTTCTCGCTGAACGTGGGCGGCTACGCCGCCGAGATCATCCGATCGGCCATCCAGAGCATCCCGAAGGGTCAGTGGGAGGCCGCAGAGACGATCGGCATGAACTACACCACCTCGCTGAGGCGAATCGTGTTGCCGCAGGCCGCTCGCGTGGCAGTACCGCCGCTGTCGAACACGTTGATCTCATTGGTGAAGGACACGTCGCTGGCGTCGACGATCCTGGTAACCGAACTGCTGCGGCAAGCGCAGATCGTCGCGGCGCCCACCTTCGAGTTCTTCGCTTTGTACGGCACGGCGGCGGTGTACTACTGGGTGATCTGCCTGGCGCTCTCGTTCGGTCAGAGCCGTGTAGAACATCGGCTGGAAAGGTATGTGGCGAGATGACGGAGAATCGGATAGCCGCCGAAGGTGTGCACAAAGCCTTCGCTGAAAACGAAGTGCTGAAAGGTGTTTCGTTCGCTGTGGCCGCCGGCTCGGCGACCACCATCATCGGCCCGTCGGGCTCCGGCAAGACCACGCTGCTGCGCGCGCTCAACGCGCTGGACGTGCCAGACACGGGTGTGATCCGGGTGGGTGAGGTCGAGCTGGACTTCTCCAAGCCGGTATCGAAGGACCAGCTGCGGCAATACCGCGCGCAGAGCGGCTTTGTCTTCCAGTCGCACAACCTGTTTCCGCACAAGACAGTGCTGCAGAACGTGACCGAAGGTCCGATCGTCGTGCAGAAGCTCCCCAGGGAGCAGGCGGAGTCCGATGCCCTCGACTTGCTGCGGCAGGTCGGCCTCGGCGAAAAGCGTGACCAGTACCCCTATCAACTCTCGGGTGGCCAACAGCAGCGAGTCGGCATCGCGCGGGCGCTGGCGTTGAAGCCGCAGGTGGTGCTCTTCGACGAGCCGACTTCAGCGCTGGATCCCGAATTGGTCGGAGAAGTGCTGTCGGTGATCAAGGACCTGGCCGTTGAAGGTTGGACGCTCGTGATCGTGACGCACGAAATCCAGTTCGCCAAGCAGGTGTCCAATCAGGTGTTGTTCACCGACCACGGCGTCATTCTGGAGAAGGGCCCGCCCGACGAGGTGATCGGCAATCCGAAGGAGGAGCGCACCCGCCAGTTTCTGGACCGCATCCTCAATCCGCTCTAGTCCCCGGTCGCTCGCGCTAGGGGGTGAGTTCGCGCTGCCCCCACGGAGAGCCGTATGCGGTGAGTAGCTCCAGGAACGGCACCGGGTCGAACGCCTCGGGGCCGAGAACACCGCTGCCGCTCCATGTGCCATTGGCCAGAAGCTCTAGCGCGACAACGGGATTGATTGCTGTCTGCCACACCACGCACTGGTGGCCGTACTCGGTCATCGACCACTGGTTGTCGACGACGTGGTTCAGGTAGGTCGAACGCGGATTACCATCCTTGCCTGTGCCCGTCACCCATAAGCCGGCGCATGTCTTGCCGTGCATCTTGGGGCCGAGCCCGGCGGGATCGGGCAGGCAGGCCGCCACCACGTCGCGTGGGCTGACCTCGACGCCACCGACTTTCACTTTCTCTGTGCGGTCGAGCCCCAGCTTGTGCAGGGTCTTGAGCACCTCGATGAACTCAGCGCCAAGGCCATACTTGAAGGTGGCGCGTTTGCATTTGACCCAGCGCGGCATCAGTAGCACTTCTTCATGTTCGACGTTGACACATTCGACGGGGCCGATGCCGTCAGGAAAGTCGAAAACCTCCGGCTCCGAGAACGGTTCGGTGGTGAACCAACCGCGCTCGGCGTCCCAGATCACCGGCGGGTTCAGGCATTCCTCGATGGTGGTCCAGATGGAGAACGACGGCGCGAAGTCGTAGCCGTCGACGGTCAGGTCGGCCCCGTCGCGGGTGCCCAACTCGTCGATGTCGGAGAACAGATGGTCAGCGGCGTACCGGGCGAACACGTCGGAAAGCCCCGGCTCGACGCCGATCCCGACCAGGGCAAGACGCCCCGCCGCCGTCCACTCGTCTTCAAGCGCGAACTGTTCATCGCCGAGCTTGAGCCCAGTGAGTTCGTACGGGCGCTCGGAGTGGCGCTGCGACAGGCTCATCGCCATGTCGAGGTAGTCGGCCCCACCGGCCAACGCGCCCTTGAAGATCGGCATCACAAACCGCGGATCGACGGCGTTCATCACGTGGGTGATGCCGTGTTGGCCGATCAGCTCGGCGACGTCGTCGGCCCACGTCGCATCGACCCGGGCGGAGGAGAACCTCGCGTCACCGACTGCGTCGGCGGCCTGCTTGGCCCGCGACTCATCGTAATCGCTGACGACGATCTGCTCGAAGAAATCGCGCCGCGCCGCAATGGCGCAGAACGCCGAACCGACGCCGCCTGCGCCCACCAGCAAGATTCGCATGCGGACGACCGT
>JAVEES010000434.1 GCA_030840285.1 Pseudonocardiales bacterium | reverse complement strand
ACGGATGGTCTAATTCCGCTCGGAAGCCTCCAAGCGGGAGTACATCATCCGTCAATGAATCATGCACTGAAGCGCATGAAAAACGCACACAAATAATGTCTTGCAGTACATAAAACGCCGATCCGATGATGCACTCCAAGGCATCATCCAGCAAGTCATCCCCGGCCGGCCGGCTGGCGAGCAGTGTGAGTCCGTTGGCCGTCGGGGTGTTGCGGGCCAGCGGTGTAGATGTTGAGGAGCAGCTCCGGCTCGGACGGAGTTCTGGACCCCGGTTGGCCACCACATTTCTGACACCTCGACGTGAGAAGGATGCGACATGGACAAGAACCCCAGGACCGCCACCGTGAAGACCCCGGCGTCGAACTTCACCGGCGACGTGTGGATGAACCCCGTGTTCAACGGCGACGGCTCCTCTCAACTGACTTGCGCCCTGGTGCGATTCACACCCGGCGCGCGCACCAACTGGCACAGCCACGTCAACGGCCAGCTGCTGGTTTGCACCGACGGCGTCGGTCTGGTCGGCACCCGCGATGGAAAGACCGTCGTGCTCCGCGCCGGTGAGAGCGTATGGACCCCCGCGGGCGAGGAGCACTTTCACGGCGGCACCGCCGAGAACATGATGTGCCACCACGCGATTTTCGACGCCTCCGGTGACGGCGCGGCCACCACCTGGCTCGAACCGGTCACCGACGCGCAGTACTCGGCCGCCCATAACGCCGCAGGGGTATAGGACGATCGAACGTCCCGGGATTTGGCTGCCGCCCTCTTGACCCAATCCAGAAAACGGCGGCAGACTCAGAGGGTGCCCACGAGGTCTGACTTCGAGGAGTTGTTGCGCGGGGCTGCGTTGCGGGTAACGCGTCCCCGGCTCGCGGTGCTCACCGCTGTGTACGAGCATCCACATGCCGACACCGACCGGATCATCCATGCCGTGCGTGACGATCTCGGCGAGGTGTCGCATCAGGCGGTTTATGACGTGTTGCGCGCGCTGACCGCCGCCGGCCTGTTGCGGCGGATCGAGCCGGCAGGTTCGGTGGCCCGCTACGAGTCGCGAGTTGGCGACAATCACCACCACGTCGTGTGCCGCTCGTGCGGTGCCATCGCCGATGTCGACTGCGCCCTTGGCAGCGCTCCCTGCCTGACCGCATCCGATGACCATGGCTTCGCGATCGACGAGGCGGAGGTCCTCTACTGGGCGCGATGTCCCGAGTGCCTCGCGGCAACGGCTGCCGGGCCGGGCGGTTGACCACCCACCGCGCTCGGATCCGAGCGGCGCATCCGGGTTTGATCCACAACAACGAACGTCAAGGCAAACCAGCCATCAGAATCAGCGAGACAGGAGACGGACGGCGTGTCTGACCGCGGCAGCGAGAGCGAGAACCCAGTAATCCCCTCCCCGAGTCCCAAACCGACTCGCCCCAGGACGAACCAGGACTGGTGGCCGAATGAGCTGAACCTTCAGGTACTCCAGCAGCACTCGCCGCGGTCCAATCCGATGGGCGATGACTTCGACTACGCACAACAGTTCAAGAGCCTCGACCTGGACGCGCTGAAGCGGGACGTCTTCGAGGTGATGACCACGTCCCAGGACTGGTGGCCGGCGGATTACGGCCACTACGGGCCGCTCTTCATCCGGATGAGCTGGCATGCCGCCGGCACGTATCGCATCGCCGATGGCCGGGGCGGCGGCGGCCAAGGTGCCCAGCGCTTCGCGCCGCTGAACAGTTGGCCCGATAACGCGAGCCTCGACAAGGCGCGCCGGTTGCTCTGGCCGGTCAAGCAGAAGTACGGACAGAAGATCTCGTGGGCCGATCTGCTGGTCTTCGCCGGCAACTGCGCCCTGGAATCGATGGGCTTCACGACGTTCGGATTCGGCTTCGGGCGAGAGGATATTTTTGAGCCCGAGGAGATCTTCTGGGGACCTGAGGACACCTGGCTAGGCGACGAGCGCTACAGCGGTGATCGGGAACTCGCCGCTCCTTTCGGCGCCGTGCAGATGGGCCTGATCTATGTGAATCCGGAGGGGCCGAACGGCAATCCTGACCCGGTGGCTGCCGCCAGGGACATTCGAGAAACCTTCGCGCGGATGGCGATGAACGACGAGGAGACGGTTGCGCTCATCGTCGGCGGCCACACGTTCGGCAAGTGCCACGGTGCGGCCGATGCCCAGTACGTCGGTCCGGAACCGGAAGGGTGCCCGGTCGAGCAGCAGGGTCTCGGCTGGCGGAACACCTTCGGCACCGGCAAGGGTGGCGACGCGATAACCAGCGGCTTGGAGGGCGCCTGGACGAACAAGCCGACGACGTGGGACAACGGGTACCTGGACAACCTGTTCAACTACGACTGGGAGCCGGCGACGAGCCCTGCCGGTGCCAAGCAGTGGACTCCCGCGAACGCTTCGGCCAAGGACACCGTGCCCGACGCTCATGATCCGTCGAAACGGCACGCCCCCATGATGCTCACGACCGACCTCGCGCTGAAGGTCGATCCGATCTATGGGCCGATCGCGAAGCGTTTCCACGAGAATCCGGACGAGCTGGCCGAAGCGTTCGGCAAGGCATGGTTCAAGCTGTTGCACCGCGACATGGGACCCCTCTCGCGCTACCTCGGCCCATGGGTTCCCGAGCCGCAGCTCTGGCAGGATCCAGTTCCGCACGTCGATCATGACCTGATAGCGGACAAGGACATCGCCGACCTCAAGGGCAGGATCCTCGCATCAGGACTGTCCGTCTCGCAGCTGGTCTTCACGGCTTGGGCGGCGGCGGCAAGTTTCCGCGGCACCGACAAGCGTGGCGGGGCCAACGGGGCGCGGATTCGCCTTGCCCCGCAACGGGACTGGGAGGTCAACAGCCCGGCCGAACTCGCCAGCGTGCTGCAGACCATCGAGCAGATCCAGCAGGACTTCAACCGCTCACAGGCCGGGGCGACCCGCGTCTCGCTCGCTGACCTGATCGTGCTGGGCGGGGGCGCCGCCGTCGAGCAAGCCGCGAAGCAGGCCGGGCACGACATCACCGTCCCGTTCGCGCCAGGGCGCACCGATGCCACGCAGGAGCAGACCGATGTGGACTCCTTCGCCGTGCTGGAACCGACCGCTGACGGGTTCCGCAATTACCTGCGAGCCGGCGAGAAGTTGCCGGCCGAGACCCTGTTGCTCGACCGAGCCAACCTCTTGACGTTGACCCCTGCCGAGATGACGGTGCTGATCGGCGGCATGCGGGTCCTGAACGCCAACCTCGGGCAGGCCCGGCACGGCGTATTCACCGACCGGCCCGAGGTCCTGACGAACGACTTCTTCGTGAACCTGCTCGACATGGGCACGGAGTGGAAGCCGTCCGGATCGCTCGAGAACGTGTACGAGGGCCACAATCGCGCCACGGGCGAGGTCAAATGGACTGCCACCGCGGTCGATCTGGTCTTCGGGTCGGACGCCCGGCTCCGCGCCATCTCAGAGATCTACGCGAGCGCGGACGCCAAGGCCAAGTTCGTCCGGGAGTTCGTGGCGGCCTGGAACAAGGTCATGAACCTCGATCGATTCGACCTGACCTGACCAGCCATGCGGCGAAGGCCGCTCAGAGCAGCGGTGCGGCGCAGGCCGGTCAGCGCCGCACGCTGCCCTGAGGATCGATCAGTCTTCGGGAAGGGCAGCAAAGGCCTTCTTGGTCTTCATGTACCAGCCCATCCCGGATACGGGACGCTTCCACCTGTCCTGCATGCTCGTCAGAGCGCTCCGGTGGGTTTCATCGCCGCTCGCGACCACTTCTTTTAAGTGTTTGTCCTGCGCCTTGATAACCTCATCAGCCTTATTTCCATGGAATGCAACCTCGCATGGTCCACCGAGCTGCTTACACGTCATCGTCTTCATATTCGTCAGCTTTCTCTCTCGGCAGCGTATTGGCCGGGGCGAGGCACTCCCTTGGTGCAAAGCCCGTCGCGGTCACGCTACCCACGCTCGGCGACCCGCGCTTCTTGATTCCTGATCGGTTGTGTCACCCAGCTGCGCGCGTGGTTTTGCTAGAAGCGGGCCTGGTCGCGAAACTTGTTCCGCTGAGCTGGCAGCTCATGCTCACGGACCCATGCCTGAGCGGCCATTTGTACGGCGTCCCAGGGTGATCCAAGCGGTGGCGTGTAAGACAGATCCAGCTCGCTCATGTCATCGACCCGCATCCGGTGGAACAAGGCCATCGCGAACGTGTCGACCCGCTTGGCGACTTCGGTCCCAAGACTGCCTATCAGCTGGGCGCCGAGCAGCTCGCCGGTCCTGTGGTCGCCGGTGACTCGGATCGTGATCGGCCGCGCGCCGGGATAATAGGCCTTGTGGTCATCTGCTAACGCCGTTGTGCTGACGGGGCTATAGCTGGCTTTCGCGGCCTCGTGTTCACGCAAGCCCGTCCGGGCAGCAACGAGGTCGAAGACCTTGACGACCTGAGTACCCAGGCTGCCGGCGAAGCGTGCCTGCCCGCCAAGGGCATTCTCACCTGCGACGCGGCCCTGCTTGTGCGCGGTCGTGCCGAGTGGCAGGTACGTCACGCCAAGCAGCCGATGGTGGGTGACAACGCAGTCACCCGCCGCCCAGACGTGCGGTAGGCCGATCGCCATCGTCTCATCAACCTCGACCGCGCCACGGGCCCCGGCCTTCGCGCCCGCATCGATGAGCAACTCGGTGTCCGGTCGGACGCCGACCACGACCAGCACGAGATCGACATCCCAGCTCAGCGCCTCGTCATCCGGTCCCAGACCGTCGACGTGAAGGCGCCCGTTGCTGCCTGCTGTGCTGCGTCCGATTCGGGTAACCGTGGAATTGGTGTGGACCATGACCCCGTGGCGATCGAGTTCAGCGTGTACCAAGGCACCCAGTTCGACGTCGACGGTCGGCAGTACCTCGGCCAGCATTTCGACCTGGGTCACCTTGATCCCGCGCATCGTGAGTCCTTCGGCCATCTCCAGGCCGACGTAGCCCGCACCGACGATCAGGGCCGTCTTCGGCTCGATCCGGTCCAGGCTCTCACTCAGCGCGAAGGTATCGCCCATCGAGTGCAGCAGGTGAACGCCATCGGCGGGCCCAAGATCGTCCAAGCCGTCGATCGGCGGCCGAACCGGTACGGCGCCGGTCCCGACCACCAATTCGTCGTAGTCGATAAAGCTTTCGGTGCCGTTCGGCTCGCGAACTTTCAGGCGCTGACCGGCCACGTCGATGGCCGTCACCAGAGTGTCCAGCCGCAACCGCATGCCGGTGGCTTCGAGATCAGCATGCGTGCGGTGGGCCAGGTTGGACCAGTGGGTCACTTCACCGGAGATGTAGTACGGGATTCCGCAGATGGAGAAGTTGGGGTAGGCGTCAGCAACGACCACTGTGACGTCGACGCCGGGGTCCAGTTCGCGGGCGCGCAGTGCGGCAGAGATTCCGGCATCGCTGCCGCCGATCGCAACGAGGTGCATGGTGATCCTTCAGGCTGGGGTGGTGTGTGGGATGACTACTTCGTCGGCGGCTGAGCCCGCGTCGGGATAGAGCACGAGCAGGACGCCGAGACCGATGACGAGCCCGATCAGTTGCATTGCGATGAAGCCGCCGACCGAGCCCGGTGCTATGCCCGCGAACGTGTCGGAAAAGATGCGGCCGACGGTGACAGCGGGGTTGGCGAATGAGGTGGAACTGGTGAACCAGTAGGCAGCACCGATGTACGCGCCGACGGCGGGAGCGGACAGGGCACCGCGATGCGTCCGGGCAAGGGCGAAGATCAGGATGATGAGGCCGGACGTCGCCACGACTTCTCCCACCAGGTGCCCGCTGGTAACCCGGTGCTTCGTCGAAATGTGCTGACCGACACCGAACATGATGTTGGCCAGGACCGAACCCGCGATCGCACCGACGAGCTGGGCGAGGACGTACCCGCCGACATCTCGGAGCGACAAGCCGTTCCCCGACCCCCGGCCCAGGCTCCAGTCAGCGAGCGAGACCACCGGGTTGAAATGAGCTCCCGAGACCGGCCCCAGCATCAGGATGAGGATCCCGAGGCCGAATACGGTGGCCGTGCTGTTCTCTATCAGCTGGATTCCGATGTCGTTCGGTGAAAGCTGCTGGGCGGCGATACCGGAACCGACGACTGTTGCGACGAGTAAGCCGGTGCCGAGGAACTCCGCGAACAGCCGTCGCCACAGGGGGTTCGGAATGGGGGCGCTGATTGGTTCGCTCGCGGTCACGGCGCTATCTTGACGGACAGCAACTGCCTCAGTCAATATTGAGGCAATGAACATTGAGGGATCGTCGAGCATTCAGCGCCGTGCGGCGAAGCATGCGGCGCTGTCAGATCCGGCGCGCCTGCGCATCGTGGACACCCTGGGTTTCGGCGACGCCTCGCCGACCGAGTTGCAAGAAATGCTCGCCATGCCGTCGAATCTGCTCGCGCACCATCTGCGGGTACTCGAGGGCGTCGGGATCCTGAGGCGGGTTCGCTCGGAGGCAGATCGACGCCGCACCTACGTCCAGTTGATCGAGGAATCACTGGATGGCCTCAGCCCCGCAAGTGTTGTACGCGCCGGCCGTGTGGTGTTCGTCTGCACCGCGAATTCGGCGCGTTCCCAACTGGCGGCTGCATTGTGGCGACGAAGCAGCGCGGTACCGGTGACGTCCGCAGGGACCCATCCCGCTCCGCGGATCGACCCAGCTGCCCTGGACGCGGCGCGTCGACATACCCTGCCGCTGCGCGTGGTGCGCCCGCGTGGACTAGAGGGCGTGCTTCATGAAGGCGATTACGTCGTCACGGTTTGCGATAACGCTCATGAGGAACTCGCCAGCGCAGTGCCCAGCGTGCATTGGTCGATCCCGGACCCCGTCCGGCTGAGTACGGACGCTGCCTACGACGACGTCTATGACCAACTTGCCCGGCGCATCAGCAATCTCGCTCCCCGTGTCAGCGCTTCCTGACGGGAGGGCGTCACCGGTAGGAGTTACGTGGCAGAGGGTGCCAGAGGGCCAGCAGGCCGAATACGAGCCCGCCGGTTGGAACGGCAGAATTCAGACGGACAGCGTGGCCGCCCGAAGTGGCGCGAGGGCCGTGCTCCAGGTAATGACCTGATCGAGCAGCACGTTCAGGGCGCCGAGGTTGTAGTCGCCGGGCTTGAAGACGCTGAAGTTCTCGAATTCGGTGATCAGAGACAGCGCCACCTGCTGGCGCACGTCAGCCATCTGCAGCTCACCGGCAACCAGCCGTAGGTGCTCGGCGGCGCGGGCGCCACCGACGCTTCCGTAGGACACGAACCCGACCGCCTTGTTGTTCCACTCGGCGTACAGATAGTCGATAGCGTTCTTCAACACCCCCGAGGTGCCGTGGTTGTACTCCGGCGTGACGATCACGAACCCGTCGAAGGAGGCGATCTTGCTTGCCCACTGCTTGGTGTGGTCGCCCTGATACTGGCCTAATGACGGCGGCATGGGCTCGTCGAGGTGCGGCAGCGGGTAGTCGCGAAGGTCGATGAGTTCGAACTCGGCATCGTCGCGTTGCGCGGCGACGTCCAGCACCCACTTCGCGACCTGCTCGCCGTTCCGGTTCGGTCGAGTGCTTCCCAGGATGATGCCGATCTTGGTCATAATGCTGCTCCTCTGTGCGACTTGCCGGGGTAGATGTTCACCGGGTGATTGCGGGAAATGGATCGCGGGTGTGCCTGGTCGAAGTGGATCCCGGTCGGCGCAATCGGCGGCCCGAAACCACAGGAAGGCTACGACTTGAACCTTCAACTGATGACCCTACCGATATCACTTGAACTGTCAAGTCATCGGCTAGGATGTGACCATGCCGCCTGCCAGGGACAAGCGACCGACTGCCGCTGCGACGAAGCGACCGGCCAAGACCGCGACCAAGCCGCCGGCGAAGGACGTCCGGTGGCTCAGCAGCGACGAGGAGGCTGCCTGGCGAGCGATCGCGCAGGTCATGGTCAAGCTTCCTTGGGCGCTTGAGTGCCAGTTGCAACGCGATGCCGGGCTGAGCTTCATCGAATACCACGTGCTGGCTCGACTTTCTGAAGACCCGGAGCACACGCTGCGGATGAGCGAGCTGGCAGTGCTGGCAAATTCGTCACTCTCGCGGCTGTCACACCTGGTGAAACGGCTGGAACTGCGCGGCTTGGTTCGCCGTCAAGCCGATCCCGCGGACGGGCGTTTCACCAATGCGATCATGACCGATGCCGGTTACGAGCTGCTCGTAGCAACCGCGCCCGGACACGTCGAGAGGGTGCGATCGCTCCTTATGGATGGACTCAGCTCCGCCGAAGTGCGGCAGCTGCACGACGCTTCCCAGCGCTGGCTCGCACGGCTGGACGCGTCCGGCTAGCAGCGGTTGTCACGGTTGAGGCCGAGCAATGATCAAAGGCCTCATCCGCTAGCCGAGGGCATCCCAGAGTTCCTCGGGTAACGCGTGGGTCACCCACCGGACGTCCGCCTCGACCTGGTCAGCCGTGCGCATCCCGGCGACCACGGATGCGACTGCCGGATGCCGCAGCGGAAACTGCAGCGCGGCGTGCGGCAACGTCGTGCCGTGCGCCAGGCAGATTTCGGCCAACCGCCGAGCCTGGGCAAGCACCGCCGCCGGTGCCGGCGCGTAATCGAAGTAGGCGCCGTCGGCAGGCCAGGGCGCGGCCAGCAGCCCCGAATTGAACGGCGCCGCCACGACGACCGACACGCCGCGATCCACGCATGCATCCAGCAGCGGCTGCGCCGAACGTTCGATGAGAGTCCACCGGCTCGCCAGCATCACGGCATCGATATCGGCTTGTTCGACGATCCGCGCCAGCGGCCGCCAGAAGTTCATGCCGGCTCCGATCGCGCCGACGACGCCCTGATCGCGCAACTCGATCAGGGCCGGGATGGCACCGGCGAGCGCCTCGGGCAGGTAGTCGTCCGGGTCGTGGACGTAGACGATGTCGACGTGGTCGGTATCCAGACGGCGCAGGCTGGACTCGAGGCTGCGAAGCGTCCCGTCGCGCGAGTAGTCCCTTACTCTGGTGAGGGAATCGGGAACGTCGAAGCCCGCCGTTTCCAGGTCCGAGCCGGTAGGCGCCTCATTGGGTACCAGCAGCCGGCCGACCTTCGTCGAGATCCGGTATTGCTCCCGCGGGCGGTCGGCAAGCGCCTTGCCCAGCCGCTGCTCGGACAGGCCGAGGCCATAGTGCGGCGCGGTGTCGAAGTAGCGCACCCCGCAGGACCAGGCGGCATCGACAGCGGCGAAGGCGCTCTCGTCATCCAGGGCGGCATAGAGATTGCCGATCGACGCTGACCCGAAGCCCAGCACGGTCACGTCGGTGTCGGTGGAGCCGAGGTGTCTGGTCAGCACAGCCGGTAGCACTCCAGTCGATCCAGAGGAATGAGATCTTCAGCCGGTGCCCACCACTCGGCGTGCGTGGCGGGCTCACTCCTGCCTGGCAACTAGGCCGGCCTCATTGGCGCGGCCGCAACCGGAGCCCGGCCATGCCGCCGTCCACCGCCAGCCAGGTGCCCGTCGTCGAACCGGCTTGCGGCGAGGCGAGGTAGGCGACGGCGTGCGCGACCTCGTCGGCGCTGACCAGCCGGCCGTGTGGCTGGCGTGCCTCCAGGGCGGCCCGCTCGGCGGCCGGGTCCTTCGCCGAGTTGAGCAGGCGGCCCACCCACGGCGTGTCTGCCGTACCCGGGTTCACCGCGTTGACGCGGATACCGTCTGGCAGCAGGTCCGCAGCCATTGCCAGGGTGAGTGAGAGGACCGCACCCTTGCTCGCCGAGTACAGCGCCCGCTGGGGGAGGCCCGCGGTGGCGGCGATCGAGCAGGTGTTGACGATGGCGCCGTGTGCGGACTGGCGCAGTGCCGGCAGGGCCGCCCGCGTCACCCGGACCAAGCCCAACACGTTCACGTCCAGGACGCGGTGCCATTCCTCGTCGTCGTTGGCCTCGATGCCGCCCTGCGCGCCGATGCCGGCATTGTTGACCAGGACGTCCAGACCGCCGAGTTCGGCCACCGCACTGCTCACCGCCGCGGCGACCGCGGCGTCGTCACTGACATCGGCCTGGACGCTGAGGATGCCGTCCCGATCCGAGGCCTGTCGGTCCAGCACCGCCACCCGAGCGCCATGCTCGCTCAGCACGTCGGCGATTGCGGCACCGATGCCCGAGGCACCTCCGGTGACGAGTGCGGTAAGTCCGTCGAAGTTACCCATATCAGCCCTGTCCAAAAGTCTGTCGTTGCCGGCCCAGGCCGTCGATCTCGACCTCGGCCACGTCTCCGGCGCGAAGGTAGGGCTGTCCCGGCAAGCCCATGGCGACCCCGGCCGGGGTGCCGGTGTTAATCACATCGCCGGGCCGCAGCACCATGAACTGGCTGAGGTACCAGACCAGGTGGTGCACCCCGAAGATCATATTGGCGGTGTTGCCGTCCTGACGCTGCTCGCCGTTGATCCACAGTCGCAGGCCGAGCTGCTGAGGATCCGCGACCTCGTCCGCGGTCAGGATCCACGGCCCGAACGGATTAAACGTCTCGCAGTTCTTGCCCTTGTCCCACTGCCCGCCACGCTCGAGCTGAAATTCCCGTTCGGACACGTCGTTGCTGATGGCGTAGCCGGCAATCACGCCGGCCGCATCCGCCGGCGCATCGAGGTAGCGCGCCTGGTGACCGATCACCACGGCGAGTTCGACCTCCCAGTCGGTCTTGACCGACTTGCGCGGCACCAGCACCTCGTCGTCCGGACCGATCACCGTGTCCGGCGTCTTGAGGAAGACGATCGGTTCGCCCGGGATCTGCGCGCCAGTCTCCGCCGCGTGATCGCGGTAGTTCAACCCGATGCAGACCACCTTGCCGATGCCGGTCAGCGGCGGCCCGAAGCGCTCTACAGCGGGCACCAGCGGCAGCGCGTCGATCGCCGTCGCGGCCAGGCCCTGACTGAGCACGGTCGATAGCCCGGCCGGCGTCAGGTCCGGCGTGATGGGACGCAGGTCATGCCAGTTGCCCTCGCTGTCGGAGACGAGCGGTCGTTCCGCGCCGGGTTGGCCGTGCCTGGCCAGTCTCATATCGGCTTTCCTCTGCTCAGCGGGCGTTGGAGACTGCTGTGAAGTCATCCAACCTTTTGTCTTGGATATTAAGCCATGAGCGTCGGCGTCGTCCAAGGCGTAGTGAGGCATCTTATAGGCTGGTCTCCAGACATCAGATGAATCTCGGAAGGACCACCACTCCATGAGCTTGCACATCACCGAGCTGGACTGCGCGGACCTCCGCTTCCCGACGTCCGCTGAGTCTGACGGCTCGGATGCGATGAACCCCGACCCTGACTACTCGGCCGCCTACGTCATCGTGCGCACGAGCGATCCGGAGCAGAGCGGACACGGGTTCGTGTTCACCATCGGACGCGGCAACGAGGTCCAGTCCGCGGCCATCCAGGCGCTGGCGCCACACCTCGTCGGAATGGATCTCGACACCGTTCTCGCCGAGATGGGCGAGACCTCGCGGCGCCTGGTCCACGACTCGCAGCTGCGCTGGCTGGGCCCGGAGAAGGGCGTCATGCACATGGCGATCGGCGCCGTGATCAACGCCCTCTGGGACCTCAAGGCGCGCCGGGCGGGACTGCCGTTATGGCAGCTGCTGGCCGAGATGAGCCCTGAAGAACTGGTCGAGCTGGTGGACTTCCGCTACCTCACGGACGCGCTCACGCGCGAGGAGGCCCTTACGATCCTGACCGACGCGGAGCCCGGACGGGCCGAGCGGATCGAGCAGCTGAGGGCCGGCGGCTACCCCGCGTACACGACGACACCGGGCTGGCTGGGCTACTCGGATGAGAAGCTGGCCCGCCTCTCGCGCGAAGCGGTCGCCGACGGGTTCAGCCAGATCAAGCTGAAGGTGGGTGGCAACCTGGCCGACGATCAGCGCCGGATGGCGATCGCGCGCGCCGCGGTCGGGCCGGACGTGCGCATTGCCGTCGATGCCAACCAGCGCTGGGACGTGCCGGACGCGATCGCCTGGATGAACGCTCTCGCGACACACCAGCCGTACTGGATCGAGGAACCGACCAGTCCCGATGACATCCTGGGCCACGCCGCCATCAGGCAGGCCATCTCGACGCCGGTGGCCACCGGCGAGCACGTCCACAACCGGGTCATGTTCAAGCAGCTGCTGCAGGCCGATGCCCTCGACTTCGTCCAGATCGATGCCACCAGGGTCGCGGGCGTGAATGAGAACATCGCGATCCTGCTGCTCGCCCGCAAGTACGGCAAGCCGGTCTGCCCGCATGCCGGCGGGGTCGGGCTCTGTGAGCTGGTGCAACACCTGTCGATGTTCGACTTCGTCGCGGTCAGCGGGTCGATGCAGGATCGGGTCATCGAGTACGTCGACCACCTGCACGAGCATTTCGCGACTCCCGCGGTGATCCGTGACGGCCGCTACCTCGTACCCAGCACGCCGGGCAGCTCTGCTGAGATCGTGCCGCTCACCCGGCAGCGGTTCCGCTTTCCAGACGGCGAGGAATGGTCGGATCGCTAGCTGATCAGGGCCTGCCTGAGCCATTGCTCGACACCGGCGATATGCACGGTGGCCCAGGAACGGGCCAGAGCCGGCTGGCGGCGAAGGATCGCGTCGGCGATCGCGTGATGTTCGGCCAGGGTCCGGGTATGCGAGTCGCTCTGGGTGAGGCCCCGCCAGGCCCGGGCGCGCTGCGTCGGCCGGGACAGGCTATCGATGAGCGAGCAGAGCACCGGATTGCCACTGGCCACCGCGATGCGGTGATGAAACTCGATGTCGTTGGCGACAAGTTCCTCGACACTGCCCTCGGACCCGACGCTGGCGGCGAAGGCCACCAGGTCACGGGCGTCCGCCTCGCTCATCGCCGAGGCGGCCAGCTCTGACGCCGCCGGCTCCAGGTCGCGGCGAACCTCGAACAGCTGAAGAACGCTGGCGTCCTGGTGGAAGTCCACCAGAAACGCCATGGCCTCCATCAGCACGTCCGCCTGCAAACTCGTGACGTAGGTGCCGTCGCCCTGCCGGACGTCGAGGATGCGCACCAGTGACAGGGCCCGGACCGCCTCTCGCAGCGATCCGCGGCTGATGCCCAGTTCATCGGCGAGGTCGGCCTCGCGGGGCAACTTGTCACCCGCCTTGAGCCGGCCGTCCAGGATCATCTGCTTGATCTTGGTGATCGCGTCGTCCGTCAACGACATTCGTTGGGTCCTCGCTCATTCGATGGCGCCGCTCGAGACATCCGACAATAGCTCTCTCTGCGAAATGGGAGTCGACACGCCTCCATGTCGCGTGTCGACGCCTAATTTCGGCCTGTTTCGCAAGTCGGAGCCCTCGATGGGCATCACGAGTTACGGCGCTGAAACGCGGCAGGCGATCCCGTGCTCGGTCGATTCGGCCTCGTGCCAGGGCTTTTGCCCTTTATCAATAGGCATAAACCTGGACACCCGGGCGGCTCGACACGCCATGCCGGGTCCCGTGGTCAGCTAACGTGTCATTTCTCCGAACGTAACCATCGCGAAACCAGCCGCTCGTTGACTCATTCCCATGACCGGACTGGCAGACGCCCACCGCCACCTCGGCACGCTGCCCAGCTATCCCTTCTATGGCGGCCCGGCGGTAAGCCCCGACACCAGTGCCCGTGCCACCATCGCCGAACTCATCGCCGACCTGGACAGCGAAGGCACTGAACGAGCGCTGGTCATCCCCAACTACGGGGTGCCCGACGTCCGGCATACCTTCGCGCTCAACGACCTCGTCGTGCAGGCCGCGGCCACGGACGACCGTATCCGGGCGGGGGTTTTCGTCTCCCCTCGACCGCAGGATTCTGAACTCACCACAGCCGCGCTGGCGCTGGCGGGCGAGCCGGGAGTGGCGGCGCTGAAGACGACGTTCTTGCTCGGCGGGTCTGCCACCGACCCGGAATGCCTCGCCGAACTGGACCGGATCTTCGCCACTGCCACGGAGCATGACCTGACGGTGCACATCCACACCTCACCCGGCGCGGCCTCGGACATCGATCAGATCGGCACGTTGGTCGACCGGTACGGCGACACGACGCGCATCCATCTCGTGCATCTCGGCGGCGGCATGAGCGGGCACATCAAGCTGATCTCCGGCAGGTTCTTCGACTGGATAGCCGCCGGAAAGAAGGTTTACACCGATACCAGCTGGGCAATCGGATTCGCACCGCGGTGGCTGGTGGCTGAGATCGAGCGCCGCGGCATCGGCTATGACCGCATCCTGTTCGCCAGCGACGAACCTTGGGGCGACCACGCCGGCGAGCTTGCTCGACTTCAGGCCGCCGTCGGGGGCAGCGAACTCACCCGCCAAGTCTTCAGCGACAACTTCGCAGCCCTCTACGACTGACCACCCGCTCCACGCCCGCGCCCGATAACCGTTTCGCACAAAGGAGAACCGATCGCAATGACCACAACCACGACCGCTCTGGACGAGGCCCTCAAGCAGAACATCGCCAAGTCCTTGGCAGAGATCCCGCACCCGTCCCTTCCCAAGGGCAGCAACCTCTACGGTGGCACCAAGCTGTTCCCCGACTACCAGGCCGAGAACGGCGAGACCTACTTCACCCTCGTGCACGGCATCGCGCACGAGTCCTCCGTGAGCTTCGTGGCGGTCCTGCAGGC
>JAVEES010000417.1 GCA_030840285.1 Pseudonocardiales bacterium | reverse complement strand
TTCGAGGCACATCCAGTATTGGACAGCATAGGCGCTCGGCGAGGACTATGAAGGCAGGAGTTTGGCGTTGCTGGGCGAGCGAAACGACCATCCGGCCACCCATGATCCCCACCTTGAAGACCCGTGATCCCCACCTTGAACAGGAGTCCCGATGACGTCGACAGTCGAATCCGGCATCGAGCAGCGGCGGGTCCTGACCACCGCCATACCCGGCCCCAAGTCGGCCGAGTTGCACGCCCGCAAGAACGCCGCCGTCTCCTCCGGTGTCTCCACCGGGTTGCCGATCTACGTGGAGAAGGCCGGCGGCGGCATCGTGGTGGACATCGACGGCAACCAGCTGATCGACTTCGGTTCCGGTATCGCCGTGACGACGGTCGGCAATGCGGCCCCGCGAGTGGTTGAGCGGGTCCAGCAGCAGGTCGCCGACTTCACGCACACCTGCTTCATGGTGACGCCCTATGCCGAGTACGTGGAGGTCTGCGAGGCGCTCAACGACCTCACTCCGGGCGATCACGACAAGCGCTCGGCCCTGTTCAACTCCGGCGCCGAAGCCGTCGAGAACGCGGTCAAGATCGCCCGGCATGCCACCGGACGTCCGGCGATCATCGCCTTCGACCACGCCTACCACGGCCGGACGAACCTGACGATGGCGCTGACCGCCAAGAACCTGCCCTACAAGCACCGCTTCGGGCCGTTCGCCAACGAGATCTACCGGGCGCCGATGGCGTACCCGTACCGCTGGCCGACCGGCCCGGACAACTGCGCGGACGAGGCGTTCGCGGCGCTCGTCGACACCGTGCACAGCCAGGTCGGCGAGCAGAACACGGCTGCGGTGATCATCGAACCGATCCAGGGCGAGGGCGGTTTCATCGTGCCGCCGTCGGGGTATCTGGCGCGCGTGGCGGACTGGTGCCGCGACAACGGCATCCTGTTCATCGCGGATGAGATCCAGTCCGGTTTCTGCCGGACCGGTGACTGGTTCGCCAGCGACCACGAGGGCGTCGTGCCGGATCTGATCACCACCGCCAAGGGCATCGCGGGCGGCCTGCCGCTCGCTGCGGTGACCGGACGGGCCGAGGTGATGGACGCCGTCCACGCCGGTGGGCTGGGTGGGACGTACGGCGGCAACCCGGTTGCCTGCGCCGCGGCGCTCGGTGCCATCGAGACCATGAAGTCCGACGATTTGTGCGGGCGCGCTCGCGAGATCGAGGCGCTGTTCATGCCGAGGTTGCAGGCACTGTCCGCGAAGTACCCGCAGATCGGCGACATCCGGGGCCGCGGCGCGATGCTGGCCGTGGAGCTGGTCGCTGACCCGGCCTCCAAGACCCCGGATGCGGCGCTGGCCGCAGACGTCAACAAGGCGTGTCACGCGGCCGGTCTGGTGACCCTGACGGCCGGGACCTACGGCAACGTGTTCAGGTTCTTGCCGCCGCTGTCCATCGGCGATGCCCTGCTGAGCGAGGGGCTCGACATCTTCGAGCAAGCCTTCGCCGCCGCGACCGCCTGACTGACACTCGCCTTCGGTTGGTATGCCCACCGGTCGCCATGACGCGACGTGGGCATACCAACCCACACCGAAAAGGAACTCTTGATGCTCGAGCCGAAGCCGTTCTACCTATCCGGCGTGCCCACGACCGGTTCAGGCACCCTGGAGGTCACCTCACCGTGGGACGGCTCGGTCGTCGGGATCGTCTCCGTCCCGACCGACGCCCAGGTCGAGCAGGCGGTGGCCGATCTGGACTCCGTCCGGCTCGAGGCTCAGGCGTTGCCCGCGCACGTCCGGGCCGCGGCGTTGGACCACATCTCGGCGCGGTTGAAGGAACGCCTGGAGGAGATCGCGGCCCTGATCACCGCCGAGAACGGCAAGCCGCTGGTGTGGTCGCGCGGTGAGGTCTCGCGTGCCGTGTCGACGTTCCGGTGGGCGGCTGAGGAGGCTCGCCGGTTCTCCGGCGACTTGCAGCGCCTGGACACCGACCCCACCGCGACCGGGCGGCTCGGTATAGTTCGCCGGTTCCCGCGCGGCCCCGTGCTGGGCATCGCGCCGTTCAACTTTCCGCTGAACCTGGTGGCCCACAAGGTGGCGCCGGCGATCGCGGTAGGTGCGCCGATCCTCGTCAAACCCGCACCGGCAACGCCGCTCACCGCCCTGGTGCTGGCCGAGATCATCGCCGAGACGGACCTGCCGGCCAAGATGGTCAGCGTCCTGCCGGTGGCCAACGACAAGATGGCCGCACTCGTCGCCGACCCGCGGCTGCCGGTCATCTCGTTCACCGGCTCGGGCCCGGTCGGCTGGTCGATTCAGCAGCAGGCGCCCCGCAAGCACATCACCCTCGAACTCGGCGGTAACGCCGCCGTCGTCGTCGACAAGGACTGGCCCGACCTGTCGGCCGCCGCCGCTCGCATCGCCCTGTTCTCCAACTACCAGGCCGGGCAGTCCTGCATCTCGGTCCAACGGGTGCTGGTGCACACCGACATCTACGAGCAGTTCGTCACCGAACTAGTCGCTGCCGTGGACAAGCTGCCGACCGGTGACCCGAGGGCTGAGGGCGTTCAGGTTGGACCGGTCATCAACGACGCGGCGGCAGAACGCATCCTCGAGTGGGTCGAGCAGGCCCGCCAGGCGGGCGCGACGGTGCTGACCGGCGGAACCGCACAGGGCCGGACCGTCGCCCCGACGGTGCTCGCCGACGTCCCGAGCGGCACCACGATCGCCGACGAGGAGGTCTTCGGACCGGTCCTGTCGGTGGCTCGATTCACCGATATCGACGAGGCCTTCGCGCAGGTGAACAGCTCGAAGTACGGGCTGCAGGCGGGCCTGTTCACCACTGATGTCCAGGTTGCCTTCCGCGCGCACCGCGATCTCGAGGTCGGCGGTGTCATCGTCGGAGACGTCCCGTCCTACCGCGCCGACCAGATGCCCTACGGCGGCTGGAAGGATTCCGGTGTCGGCCGTGAGGGCCTGCATTCGGCCATGAACGATCTCACCGAGGAACGAATTCTGGTGCTCACGGGGCTAGCGCTGTAGCGGAGCGGCCCAGGGGATCTCCCCGGTATTCGCGCCGCTCCTAGCGTCGCCGGGATGCATGCTCATCGGCTTGAATCCTAGGGACCCGGCAGATCACCGCGAGCCGTGCCATCAGGATCAGAACGACGAGGGTGAAGCTGCAGGCGGCGAGCAGTTGCCAGCCGTGATGCTGGAACTCCCGATTCTGCTTGTTCGGCACCCACCAGATCGGGGCCACGAGCAGGGTGAGCGTGGCTCCTGCGCAGAGCAGTCGATCGAGCCGCTGATCTCCTGCCGCGATCAGGATCAGCGCGGGGCTCAACCAGATCAAATGATGAGTCCAGGAGATAGGGCTGACCAGAATGCCAGTGAGACCGGCCAGAACATCTCCGATAATGGGCGCCGTGCGATGCGCCACTCGGGCTACAACCAATCCAAGAAGCGAGAAGCTGCCGATGACCGCGTGCCAGACAGTGCCGGATGGGACATGACCGATCCAGCGCGTCACGTCTCCGGTGATGGATTGGTTGCTGACGTAGGGCACGCCGCCGACATGCGCACTGCTCAACGCCACGTCACGCCAGAAGTGCACGGACTGCGGAAGGCCAGCCAACGAGCCGAGCGCGATCGTGCCGGCGAACGTCGTCAGTGCCGTTGCTGCCGCTCGGGGACGGCCAGTGATGAGGAGATAGGGAATGAAAATCAGCGGCGTGAGTTTGAGCCCGGCTGCGATGCCGATCAGCACTCCGCGCCATCGCGCGGGAAGCGTCGAGCCAAGGTCCGCAAGAACGAGCCCAGCGACGAGCAGGTTGATCTGGCCAAGGGAAAAGCCTTGTCGCACCGGGTCTGTCCAAAGCGCTAGCCCCATGATCGTCGCCGGCGCAAGGATTGCGGGCGTCGCAAAGCCCGACTGTCGAGCCCGTCGCAGCGTCGATCGGATGATCGCCCACAGCATGATCAGCATTAGCGCTGCCCAGCCCAGTTGGCCGAGCCGTTCGGGCAGGGCGGCTAACGGTACGAAAAGCATCGCGGCAAAGGGCGGGTAGGTGAACGGCAACGGTGTGCCGGCCAGGTGGTCGGCGTAGAGACTGCCCCCGTGTGCCACCGTTGCACCGCCGAGTCGGTATACGAAGTAATCCGTCTGGCGCCAGAGCACGCTGGCAAGAAGCTGCCAGGAAACGCTGAGTGCGGTAATCGCGACGAGTACGAGCTTCGCCCGGTTGGCGGCGGTCGGTCTCGCGGAGGCAAATCTGGACAACGAGCATGGCAGTACGGAATCAGATGGCAACGCGGGGATGACAGATCCTCTCGAT
>JAVEES010000301.1 GCA_030840285.1 Pseudonocardiales bacterium | reverse complement strand
AATGTGTTCGTCGCGCCGCTACCACCAAGACCGAGTGCGGTTGGACTTGTCGCCGCGGCAGCCGCGCCGGGCGATCCGGTACCGATCCCGCCGCCTGTTGAGCCGCCAGCTCCCGGCGCGGTGGTAGTCGCACCCGCGCCCGCCCATCCGTCACCGGCGGGGGTCACCCCGGCGTCGCCGCCTGCCCCACCGGCACCACCGGTCCGAGGATTGGCACCGATAAAGCAGCCAGAGCCGCCACCGCCGCCAGCCGCGACAAGCAGGCTCGGTTGGGCGCTGGTGTCGAATACCAGCGAGCCGCCACCGCCGCCCCCACCAGGCCCTTGGGCATTCGGGGAGGCCACCGAGCCGGCCGAAGCGCCGCCGCCGTACCCGCCGGCCGCGATCGTGCTGGAGTTCGGGGTGCCGTCGGCGCCCGCGGCACCCACCACGATTGCCAGGGCATCACCAGCTTGCACTGGCACAGTGGCCGTGACCTTGCCCCCCGTGCCGCCAGGGGATGGTGCCCCGCTGTAGGGGGCACCGGTTCCTCCGGAGCCACCCGCCGCGGTCACCGTGATGTGATCGACGCCCGCTGGCACCGTCCAATTCTGTACGGCACCGGTCTCGGCGAAGGACACTGTGCAGGTGCCTGCTGTGCAGGTTGCACTTGGCGCAGCCACGGCCCAGTCGCTGCCGAACCCGCCCAGCCACACCGTCGCCGTCAGAACCGTCATTCCAACAGCCAGATAGGACCGTGAGCCGGAGTAGCGCGCGCGGACAACGAAAGATCGTGGGGCCATATGCGAGTGCACCGCTTTCGACGAGCCAATGGGGGAGAAGCTCGCTTGCCTTTGCCCGGGGTGGACTCGTCGCGCGACGTACGTGATCATCACACGACGCCATGCATCCGATTCTTCGGGTGTGCTCTTCATCACTCCTAAACCGGTGGCGACCCGCGGCTTCGCGCGTTATGAGCCATCCACGAAATGCGGCGGTGCGTATCTGATGGTTTGCGCCGGAGCATGAATATGAGCATCATTAGATGCGTTATCTGATGCCGGAGGTCACCATGCGTACTACCCTCGCTCTGGATGATGAGCTACTCGCGGAAGCGCAGCGGCTCACCGGGACAACTGAGAAGACCGCTCTCGTCCGCGAAGCCCTAGTCGCACTGATCGAACGGGAAAGCGCCCGACGCCTTGCTCGTCTCGGAGGTAGCCAACCGGCGTTGAGGGCAACGCCACGCCGTCGGCCGGAGCCGAAATGATCCTGGCGGACACGTCGATCTGGGTTGATCACCTACGCAGCAGCAATCAGCTCTTCGCCGATTTGCTCGACGGTGGCAGGGTTCTGACCCACCCCTGGGTGATCGGTGAGTTGGTGCTCGGAGGGTTGAACGACCTGGCGCTGAAACTGCTCAGAGGTATGCCGCGAGCAACGGTGGCGACCGAGGATGAGGTGCTTCACCTGATCACTCGCGAACGACTCTCCGGAAAGGGCATCGGCTATGTGGACGCCCAGCTTCTCGCGGCCAGCCGGCTGACCCTCGGCAGCAAGTTGTGGACCAAGGACACCCGGTTACTGCGGGCAGCTGAAGCCGTCGGCACCCGCTTTCTACCTGCCTGATCGGGCATCCCGCCAAAGACTGCCGTGTGCTGGGCTGTCGGGTCAGCGCAGGCCGCGACGGGCGACGTCCGCGATAACGCCGGTTACGCCGACGCACTGACCGCGTAGGCCCGAGCTGGTCGCTGGCAGTCAGGCATACCGTGTCCGTCCCTGCCTCGGTGTGGTGTGCGGACCCCGCACTGTCGGTGCGGCGTGGCACGATCGCCGGATCGAGCCGACGTCAGCTATGGAGGCTGCTTTCATGGATGTGCAGTTCATCGCCAGCGTTGCAGTGATCAGCCCTGACCCCGTCGTCAGCCGAATGTTGTACGTCGACGGGCTCGGGTTGCCACTGGGCGCGTTAGAAGGCGACGACTACTGGCATAGCGAAGAGATCGCCGGCGCGAAACACTTCGCCATCTGGCCCCTGACACAGGTCGCGCAGGCGTGCTTCGGAATGCCCGACTGGCCGGCGGAACGACCGGTGCCGCAAGCGAGCGTCGAGTTCGAGGTCGCGGACGCTGACACCGTCCAAGTCGCTGCCGATGAGTTGAAGGACAAGGGTTTCACGCTGCTGCACGACGCGCGGACGGAGCCATGGGGACAGACAGTCGCGCGGCTGCAATCCAGCGAGGGTGCGATCATCGGGCTGTCCTACACACCGTCATTGCACCCGTAGTGGAACGGTCGACTTACCGCCGGACAACGAGGGGGACGTCCGGACACCAGGTCGGCTGCCTCCTGCCGTGGTGTGGAACTCCATTTTGAGGTGGGCGGCACGCGCCAACGGTTCATCGGCCAAGCACGGTGGCGATGCTGGCCGCCAATTCCACGGCCTTATCTATCTCGGCGCGGCGGGCCGAAACGCTTTCCACGTTGATCCCGAACGGCACGCCGGTACGCCTGCAGTAGGCGATCAGGTCAGTCGCGACCGCCAACGAGTGGTCGTGCGAGATCTGCAGAGGACTCTCAGCATTGGCCACGTCGTTCTCGATCCAGCGCGGGACCTCGACACCCAGCCACCGCATGAAATTGAGTGTCTTGAGCGAGCCCATGACCGAGAATGTAAAAGCGATCGGAACGAGAGGCAGCCCGCGGCTAACGCACTCGTAGCGGTAGTCGCTAACAAGGTTCTTGGCGGCATTGCTGTCGAAGACGACTTGGGTAACGAAGAAGGAGCAGCCTGATCGCTGTTTCGCGACGAGCTTAAGGTGCTCGTCCTGACGACGTGCATGCCTCTCGGGAATGGCAACGCCCCCTATTGCGAGATCAGGTCGCACACCGCTTCTCAGCGCGTAGGCCTGCGCGAGTGAGGTGGCCACCTGTCTGTCACGGCTGGGAGCGCCAACCAACACCGAACGGACTCGCTCGACGTCCTGGGCGACCAT
>JAVEES010000268.1 GCA_030840285.1 Pseudonocardiales bacterium | reverse complement strand
TGCAGGACCGCCGCCGAGCGGGGGCCCTGCACCGCGATCACACCGAACTCTTCGTGCTGATCGCTCACGGTGATGCCCTCGGGCGCGGCATGCCGCAGCAGGTCGATCACCTCCTCGGCGTTGGCGGCGTTCGGCATCAGGAACACCTCGGAGTCAGAGACCAGATAGCTGAACACGTCATCGATCACGCCGCCGTCCGGCGCGCAGCACAGGGTGTACTGGGCCTGACCGGGACCGACCTTGCCGAGGTCGGCGGTCAGGCAGGAGTTCACGAATTCGCGCGCGCCGGTTCCGGCGACAGTGGCCTTGCCCAGGTGAGAGACGTCGAAGATGCCGACCGCCTGCCGGACGGCGGTGTGCTCGGCGATGACCCCGCCACCCGACGCGCCGTATTCGATCGGCATCTCCCAGCCACCGAAGTCCGCCAGTTTGGCGCCGAGGTCGACGTGCCGTTCGTGCAGCGGCGAGCGCCGCAGAGCGGTCATCGAAGGTCTCCGCGGGCGAGCGGCACCAGGCAACGGCACGGCGAGAGCCGCGCTACGAGCAATGTCATGGCGGCAACCGTACCGACCTGGCCTGGTGTGCCGTGCGCCCATCAGGCAAGCTGCGACAGGTTGGCAAGGATGCGTCACATATATTCGTCGCCATGCCTACCGTCTCGCTGGTCTCGTCGACTGCTCCGCTGACCGCTGATGTGATCGTGATCGGCACGGTCGCGACCCCGGACGGCGTGGCGCTGGCTGCCGGAGCCGAAGCGGTCGACAAGAGCCTCGGCTCGGTTCTGGGCGGTGCGCTGGCGGCGGTCGAGGCCTCCGGCCGGCACGACGAGGTCATCAAGATCCCGACGCTGGGCCGCGGACCGGTGCCACTCATCGTCGCCACCGGGCTGGGCAAGGGCCAGCCCGACGTCCTCGAGCCCGAGTCTGTCCGCCGCGCCGTAGGGGCCGCGCTTCGGGGCCTGTCGAGTGCCAAGCGGGTCGCGATCGCGATCGGCCAGGACAGCGACCCTGATCTCATCGCTGCGATCTCTGACGGCGCGCTGCTGGGCGGTTACCGCTTCACCACGTACAAGTCCAAGCCCACGCCGCCGGCCCTGCGCCGGATCGACATCGCCGCGAGCAACCCCGCGGACGCCGCCGCGAAGGCCGGACTTCGACGGTCGAAGATCATCACCACCGCGGTGAACAACACCCGCGATCTGGTGAATACACCCGCCAACGACCTCAATCCGGTGAGCTTTGCCGCCTACGCCAAGCAGAACGGCGAGCAGGCCGGACTCACTGTCGAGGTGCTGGATGAGCGCGCCCTCAAGCGTGGCGGCTTCGGCGGCATCCTGGCGGTCGGCGCCGGCTCGGCGACTCCGCCCCGCTTGGTGCGGCTCAGCTACCGTCCCGCCAGAGCGAGGGCCACGGTTGCCCTGGTGGGCAAGGGCATCACCTTCGACACGGGCGGTCTCGACCTCAAGCACGCCATGATGGGCCAGATGAAGTCCGACATGGGCGGTGCGGCAGCCGTCATCGAGTCGATCATCGCGGCTGCGAAACTCAGGTTGCCGATCGAGGTCACCGCCACCGTTCCGATGGCCGAGAACGCCGTCTCGGGATCGTCATACCGCCCCTCGGACGTGCTGAGGATGCGGGACGGCCGCACGGTGGAGGTCGACAACACCGACGCCGAAGGGCGGCTGATCCTGGCTGACGCGATGTTGCGCGCGTGCGAGGACGCACCGGGCTACCTCATCGAGACCTCGACACTGACCGGTGGCCAGCTGGTGGCGCTGGGCACCCAGACCAGCGGGGCGATGGGTAGCGATGCCTTCCGCGACCGGGTGGTGGCGGCCGGTAACGCCTCGGGCGAATCGCTGTGGGCGATGCCGCTACCGGACCACCTGCGGGCCTCACTCGACTCCCCGGTGGCCGATCTCGTCAATCTGCCGAAGGATCGCTGGGCGTCCATGCTGGTGGCGGGGGTGTTCCTGCGCGAATTCGTCGCCGACGGCGTCGAGTGGGTCCACCTCGACATCGCCGGACCCTCATTCGCCAACTCGGCGAGCGGCTACACCCACAAGGGGGGCACGGGCGTGATCGTTCGGACCATCGTGGCCAGTCTCACCGAACTGGCGTCCTGACGCCGCCCACAGCCACCCCGGCCCTGCGCTGACGGCGACCCGTCGCCCTGGGGCTGCCGGCCTCGGCTCAGCCCCGGCCCCGCTGCCGTTCGTTGTACTCGCGCATTCGCCGCGGATAGCCCACAACCGCCGCGTCATAGAGCGGGATCGACTCCTTACGGGCGAAATCGGCGGCGCCGGAGGGCCCGTCCACCCGCCTGCGGGTCCACTCACCGTCATGTGCCACCAGCAGCACCGTCGTGTCCGTGACCGCGGTGCGGGGCTCGACGAAGGCCTCCACACCCTCTCGGGTGGCGATGAATGCCTGCAGATGCCGGGTGTCCTCCGACGTCCCGGTGCGCAGCGTTCCCCGGCGCTTCTTGCCGAGTCCGAACAACGCCATGATCGATTCCTCCGTTGGTTACCAAGCGATGTTGCGGGTCATGATCGCATCGAGCCGTGGAAGGGCGCCATCAAGCGGGCCACCATCGCGCCGTCGAGCACCTCGCAGCTCACCGCGCTGGGGGCCGAGCAGCGCACCGAGCAGGCCGGATCGAGCGCCCCGCGGCCCCATCCCAATAAGCCGCCCCGCTCTCCGGTTCGGATAGCGAAGTGACAAGATGAACCCGGCTCACCCGAGCCGGTACAGCAGTGAGCGCCGGGCCACAGCCCCCGGCGCTGAGCAGAGCAGGAGTCCTTCCCGTGGCGGATAACTCGTTCGACATCGTCATCCTCGGCGGCGGTAGCGGTGGCTATGCGGCGGCGCTGCGCGCAGCCGAACTCGGCAAGACGGTGGCCCTGATCGAGAAGGACAAGGTCGGCGGCACCTGCCTGCACCGCGGCTGTATCCCGACGAAGGCGTTGCTGCACGCCGGTGAGATCGCGGACGCGGCTCGCGAGAGCAGCCAGTTCGGCGTCAACGCCAGCTTCGAGGGCATCGACATGGCCGGCGTCCACAAGTACAAGGACGGCGTCATATCGAAGAACTGGAAGGGCCTGCAGGGACTCATCAAGAGCCGCGGCATCCAGATCATCGAAGGCGAAGGCCGGCTCGTGGCAGCCAAGACGGTCGCTGTCGGCGAAGACACCTACACCGGCACCAATCTCATCCTCGCCACAGGTTCCTACGCCCGCTCGCTGCCCGGCCTGGAAATCGACGGCCAACGCGTGATCACCTCCGACCACGCACTCGTGATCGACCACGTACCGGCCAGCGCGATCGTGCTCGGCGGCGGCGTCATCGGCTGCGAGTTCGCCAGCGCGTGGAAGTCCTTCGGAACCGACGTGACCATCGTCGAGGCACTGCCGCATCTCGTCCCGATCGAGGACGAGGACAACTCCAGGCTGCTCGAGCGTGCCTTCCGCCGCCGTGGCATCGGCTTCAAGCTGGGTGCTCGCTTCTCTGCCGTCGAGCACACCGACACCGGAGTCAGGGTCACCCTGGAAGGCGGCGAGACCCTCGAAGCCGAACTGCTGCTGGTGGCCGTCGGGCGCGGCCCGACCTCCTCGGGTCTCGGCTATGAAGAGGCCGGCATCGCCTTGGACCGCGGATTCGTCACGGTCGACGAGTACTGCCGGACGAGTGTCGATGGCGTGTACGCCGTAGGTGACCTCATCCCCACGCTGCAACTGGCTCACGTGGGTTTCGCCGAGGGAATCCTGGTCGCCGAGCACATCGCCGGCCTCCCAGTGGCTCCGATCGACTACGCCGGGGTTCCCCGGATCACCTACTCACAGCCCGAGGTCGCATCCGTGGGCCTCACCGGCAAGGAGGCGGCGCAGAAGTACGGCGCGGACAACGTCAAGACGGTGACCTACGACCTGTCCGGAAACGGTCGAAGCGCGATCCTCAACACCAAGGGCGCGGTGAAGCTGATCGCCGAGAAGGACGGGCCCGTGCTGGGCATCCATATCGTCGGTGACCGGGTCGGCGAGCTCATCGCCGAGGCCCAGCTCATCTACAACTGGGAGGCCCTGCCCAGCGAGGTCGCCCAGTTGATCCATCCGCACCCGACTCAGTCCGAGGCCATCGGCGAGGCGCACCTGCTCCTGGCTGGCAAGCCGCTGCACGTACACGACTGACCAATCCCGGTTCTCTCGCCGGGCATTGCACGGCGAGCACATGCACTGCCTGAACGAGAAGGAGCCATACGACATGCCGGTCTCAGTGACCATGCCGCGCCTCGGTGAGAGCGTGACCGAGGGAACCGTCACCCGTTGGTTGAAGCAGGAAGGTGACACGGTCACCGCGGACGAGCCGCTACTCGAGGTCTCTACCGACAAGGTGGATACCGAGGTGCCCTCGCCGGCCTCGGGTGTGCTCACCTCGATCAAGGTCGCCGAGGACGAGACCGTCGAGGTCGGGGTCGAGCTGGCCGTGATCAGTGACGCTTCCGAGGATGGCCCGAGCCCTCAAGGCGAACCCGCGGCAACGGCGCCCGTCGACTCCACCCCTCCCGCGGCGCAGCCCGCACCGGAGCAGGTCGCCGAGCAGGCGGCCCCTGAGCAGGAAGCGGCCCCGGCTGCGGCTCCCGAAGCTGCTGCTCCGCCAGCCGCCGCTCCCCCGGCCGCCGCGGCACCGCCGGCCGCACCAGCAGCGCCCCCGGCACCTGCAGCACCGCCTGCGGCACCACCCGCCGCGCCGGCTGCTCCCGCTCCCGCGGCCTCGCACGCGCAGGTTCCAGCAGACGCCGCTGACGACGACGAAGTTGCCGGCACGTACGTCACACCGCTGGTCCGCAAGCTGGCCAGCGAGCACGGCGTCGACCTGAACGCACTCACCGGAACCGGAGTCGGCGGCCGGATCCGCAAGTCCGACGTGCTCGCGGCCGCCGGTGCCGCCGCGGAGCAGAAGTTGGAAGACGAGGCTGCCGCCACGGCCGCCAGGCAAGCCGCTCCCGCTCCCACCGCGCCGAGCCAGCCTGCCGGTGGCGCTGCCGCGGCTGCCACCTCCCAGCGGGGTCAGACGGTGAAGATGTCGCGGCTTCGCCAGGTGATCGCTGCCCGGATGGTCGAGTCCTTGCAGGTCTCGGCACAGCTGACCACCGTCGTCGAGGTCGACATCACCCGGATCGCCCGGCTGCGAGACCAGGCAAAGGCGGACTTCGAACGCCGTGAGGGCGTGAAGCTGTCCTTCCTGCCGTTCTTCGCGGTTGCCGCCGTCGAGGCGTTGAAGGCGCACCCCAACGTCAACGCATCGGTGGACACCGAGGCCGGCACGATCACCTACCACGAGTCCGAGCATCTGGGCATCGCGGTGGACACCGAGCGCGGCTTGCTGGTCCCCGTCATTCACGACGCTGGTGACCTGAACCTGGGCGGCCTGGCCCGCAAGATCGCCGATCTCGCCGAGCGCACCCGCACCAACAAGGTGAGCCCGGACGAGTTGGGCGGCGGCACGTTCACGCTGACGAACACCGGCAGCCGTGGGGCATTGTTCGATACCCCGATCATCAACCAGCCGCAGGTTGCCATCCTCGGCACCGGCGCTGTGGTGAAGCGCCCGGTCGTCATCACCGATCCCAACCTCGGCGAGACGATCGCCGTGCGCTCGATGGTGTACCTGGCGCTGTCCTACGATCACCGGATCGTCGACGGTGCCGATGCGGCTCGCTTCCTGAACACCATCAAGGAGCGCCTAGAGGCAGGCGCGTTCGAACGCTCGCTCGGCCTGAGCTGAACGCGCGTGCGGCGAGCTCACGCTGAAGGGGTCCGGACGTGAAGGTTGTCTTGGCAGGTGCGTCCGGCTTCCTCGGTAGTGCCGTCGCGGAGGACCTGATCCCTCGGGGACACCAGATAACCCGGCTGGTGCGCAGGCCGCCGCACAACGCCGGCGAGATCGAATGGCACCCCGAGCGCGGCGAGCTGGACCCCTCGGCCCTCGCGGGATCGGACGCGGTGATCAGCCTTTCGGGTGCTGGCATCGGCGACAAGCGCTGGACGTCGGAGTACAAGCGCGTGCTCCGGGAGAGCCGGGTCCAGCCGACGACGACGATCGCTACCACCCTCGCCGGCCTGGACGCCCAGCTGCGCCCGCGCACCTTGCTGTCTGCCTCGGCCATCGGCTTCTACGGCGACCGCGGAGACGAGCCGCTGCCCGAAGGCGCGGTCAAGGGAACGGGTTTCCTGTCCGACCTGGTGCTGGAGTGGGAGTCGGCGACCAGTGCCGCGGTGACAGCCGGGGTCAGAGTGGCGACGCTGCGGACCGGACTGGTCCTGGCTGCCACCGGCGGCCTGCTCACCCGACTCATCCCGCTGTTCAAGGCGGGAATCGGCGGCAAGCTGGGATCAGGGCAGCAATACCAGTCCTGGATCACGCTTGCGGACACGGTCTCGGCGATCCGTTTCATTCTGGAGAACGACCAGCTTTCTGGACCGGTCAACCTGGTAGGCCCGGCCCCGGTGCGCAACGACGAGTTTTCCAACGCGCTGGGCGCGGTGTTGCACCGCCCGGCGCTTTTCCCGGCGCCGGCGTTCGGGATCAGACTCGTGGTCGGCGAGTTCGCGAATGAGGGAGCGCTGGCCAGCCAACGGGTGATTCCCGAGGCGCTGCTCAATAGCGCCTACCAGTTCGAGCACACCGACATCCGCTCGGCCCTGGAATGGGCCGTCGAGCACTGACGGCGGGCCGTCTGACGCACCGCGGCTAGTCGGGAGCGCATCGCCGGCTGGTCGGAAGCAGACTGCGGGCTAGTCGAGAGCCCACCTTGGGCTGTTCAGGACCGCACTGCCGGCTGGTCGCGACCGAGGCTCCTCCGCTGGCCACCGTGATCGGTTCAGGTGCCCGCCAGCCGCTGGGATGCGATCGCATACCGCTGTGAGCCGCGCTGCGAGAGCACGATCACCAGTTCGGTCGCGGCGCTCGATGCCGTCCGGCCGCTCGTTCGGCCCTCGGTTGCCGCCGTAGCGACCGACGCGCCAGAACAGTGCAGATCGGCCGCGCCGAGTTTGGCGGTAACGGCGAGCTGAACGCGTGATCTGTCGGCGGACAGGATTCGAACGCCTGAGAATCGGGTTATCAGGCCGGTGAGTGTGCACCCCGCCGGGACTCGCTGCAGCAGCTGTGTGCGGTCGCGAGCAAGCAACACCGGCGAGTCGTACACGACCGCGAGCAGCTCGGCGCGTCGAGTGGCATACGCCGCCGCTCGAAGCGCATCGAGCCGCCGAAGCTCGGCAAGGGCCGTAGCACTGTCCAGAACCGCCGTCCTGACGGAGCTTGTCGGTGCGGCGGCCACCATCCTCGGTTCGGCGCCGCCCGCCCCGGCGCCACCACCAGCCCTGACTGCGCCAGTACTCAGCAGGACGACCGCGGCGATAAGCGCCACCACCGCGGCGCCGGCGCCGGCGACGTGCCAGCGATGGCCGCTCAGCCGCCGTGCCGGCTTGGCGGCTTCCTGAACCGGACGGAGCGTGGACCGCGCCGCGATGCGGGTCAGATCGGCTTCCACCGCAATGAGCGGTTCTCTACGGGGGCGGCTGAACGACGGTTGGCCGCCGTGCCCGGCGTTGGCGGCGTGCCCGGCGTTGGCGGTGTTGGTGTTCGGACGCGCGGCATGCCGGCCCGGGGCCCCACGCGGGGCTTCCGCCGGACCATCGATCGCTCGAAGCGGCTGCTGGCCGGCAGGCAGATCCGAGGACTGTCGAGAGAGCTGGCCGCTTGCGCGGGGATTCGGGGCGGGCTGTCCCGGCCAGGAGCCTTCGGTCGAGTGCCGGCCACGCGCGCCAGACATGCGGCCGGCCGACAGGACGACCGGGGACGGGTCGATGCTGGCACGCAGGTCGAGCGCGAATTCGGCCGCCGTGCCACGACGGTAGGGCTCCAGTTCCAGGGCGCGGATGACCGTGGCCGCCATATCGCGCGGGCAACCCGACAAGCGCTCGACGAGATCGGGCAAGGACCCCGTGGCCGCACGCGAGAGCACCTGCTCAACGGAGTCGTTCGGGGATTCCTGCCACGGTCCTAGCCCGCTCAGCGCGTGCAGCGCAACCGCGCCGAGTGAGAAGACATCGCTGGCGGGAACGCCCACCCCGCCGGCCGCGATGCCCGGATCGAGATAGGCGGGGGTTCCCACCACGCCGGATTCGGCGTACCTGGCGGCGGTCAGCCGCGCAACGCCCAGATCGGCGAGTTGAGGGTGCCCGGTGGCAGTGAACAGGACGTTGCCGGCGCTGATGTCGCGGTGCACCACGCCCCGCTCGTGGGCGTGTGCCAGCGCCGCCGCAACCGGGCTGAGCGCGGCAGCCACCTCGGGCGGTGTGAGCTTTCCGCGACGGCGAAGAAGTTCGGCCAGCGAACCGCCCGCGGCCAACTCCATCACCAGGACGATGTGATCCTCGCTCACGATGAACTCGATGAGTCCGACGAGGTTGGGATGATCGAGCTCGGCAAGCAGCGCGGCCTCCACGCCCGCCTGTGCCGCGGCAGGCGCAGCGCTAGCCGCAATCCGCTTCAGTGCGACGGCCTGTCCGTCGCGGGTCCGGCGCGCCGACCAGACCTCCGCGCAGCTGCCCCGACCGAGGAGCTCCCCGATCTCGTAACCGCTCAGCGTGAAGATCATCCGGCCACGTTACAAACCTCCCGCCCGAGCGGCCGAAAGTTATCCACAGGCCAGCTGCCGACTTCAGCCGCCCGTCCTAGCCAGCCGTGAGGGCCACCAGATCCCGCGTCCGATGTCGGTTGCCAATGCCGGCACCAGGACGCTTCTGACCAGGAAGGTGTCCAGCAGGACTCCGAAGGCGACGGCGAAACCGATCTCGGCGAGGAACACCAGTGGCAGCACGCCGAGCACCGTGAACGTCGCCGCTAGCACCACGCCTGCCGAGGTGATGACGCCGCCGGTCACGGCGAGGCCTCGCATCACGCCCTCGCGGGTGCCGAACCGAAGCGTCTCTTCACGCACCCGGGTCATGAGGAAGATGTTGTAGTCGATACCCAGCGCAACGAGGAAGACGAAGGCGAACAGCGGGAAGGACTGGTCCGCGCCGGCAAAGCCGAACACATGCTTGAAGGCGAATCCACAGACGCCGAGGGTTGCCCCGAAAGAGAGAACCACGGTGGCGATCAGTAGCAACGGTGCGACCAAAGCCCGCAGGAGCAGGGAAAGGATGATGAAGATGACCACCAGAACGATAGGAATGATCAAGTTGCGGTCATGCACGGAAGCATTCTGGACGTCCAGCGTGGCGGCAGAGTTGCCGCCGACCCGAGCGTCGGCGCCCGCGATGGCATGCACCGCAGCCCTGAGCCGCTTGATGGTGTCATAGGCCGCCGGCGAGTCGTAGGAATCGGCGAGGATCGCGTTGATCATGGTGCGCCCGGCCACCGGGGCGACCTGTAACCGGGCAGGCGGGCAGCCCGGTTGCGCGGCCTCGCCTCCGCCGCTCTGAGCTGTCGCTGGCAGTTTGGCGTAATCGAGCTGAACGCAGACCGCACCCGGCTTGGCCGACACGCCGGACACCTTCTCGGCGGCCGCAATGACCTCGTCCGCCTGGGCAACGTTTGCCGTTATGACCGCGGGCGCGCCGGCTCCCCGATCGAACTTCGCGTCATAGATCTCTTGGCCGGCCACCGCGTCCGGCTTCGTGGTGAACTGCTGCGCCGAGGTGAGGCCGCTGGTGTCCAGGCTCGCGATTCCGATCAGGCACAGCAGCAGGATGACGCTGGTTCCGATCCATGCCGGTCTGTTGCGGCGCACCACCGTCTCGGCAATCCGCCCCCAGGCGCCGTGCGTCGCGAGGTCCACAGCGTGATCAACCCTCGGCCTGCGTGGCCAGAACACCCAGCGCCCCGAGAGGGCCAACGCGACAGGCAGGAACGTCATCATGATCGAAACGGTGCAGATCACCCCGATGGCGGCGACCGGTCCCAGGCTCTTGTTTGAATTCAACTCCGAGAAGCCGAGGCACAAGAGGCCTATCGTGACGGTCGCCGCCGAGGCAGCGATGGCGGGCGCTGACTCGCGCCAGGCCTTGACCATCGCGTCGAAGCGGTTGGGATAGGCATGTAGTTCTTCTCGGTAACGCGAGATCAGCAAGAGCGCGTAATCAGTACCAACTCCGAAAACCAGCACCTGCAGGATCCCCTGGCTCTGGCCGTTGAGCGTCAGCACACCGTTCTTGGCCAGCAGGTAGATGATCATCGACGACAGTCCCAACGAGAGCCCCACCGAGATGAGCGGGAACAGCCACAGAACCGGAGATCGATAGACGACCAGCAGGATGACGATCACGACAAGGCCCGCCGCGAGAATCAGCGCACCGTCCAGACCGCTGAAGGCGTCGATGAACGCCGACAGCAGCCCGCCCGGCCCGGCCGGCAAGCTCTCGAGGCCTGCAGGCAGCTGGGAATTCGCGGTCTGGATGATCCGCTTCTCGTTCTTCGACAATGCGTCGCCGTCGACCGATTTGCCGTCCTGCTTGGCAACCAACGGGGCATAGATGTTCGCCGCGCTGCCGTCGCTGGAGAACTGCGGCGCCGTCATAGCCTCTGTCTGGACGCCGGGTAACCGGCGGATCGCCTGGAATGCGCTGCCGACGGCGACCCTGTCCTGAGCCGTCAGCCCGGCGGACCGGTGGAACACGATGAAGCCAGGGATGCTTTCCACCGGCACGAACTTCGCCGACTCGTCCGCCACCTTGGTGGACTCCGCCGAGCCCGGCAGGTATGAGGCGTTGTCGTTCTTCTGAACGCCGGTGAGCTTGCTCTGAAACGATCCGCCGGCACCGCCGGCCAGGAAGAGCAGGACGGCGACCAGCACGATAGTCACCACCGGCCAGCCGCGCTTGGGGCTGCTCTGCTCAGCCTCGGGCTGCTCGAGGGTTGTCGGCGAGTGAGTCATCGTGGGTCTGCTCCTAGGAGACGCGCGGATCGGCGGTCGATGGCCTGAGCGGCCTTCGAGGTCGCCATACAGTGGCACAGCCCACTGACAAGGCCCAACGGAATTGTGGGAGCCGCACTGAGCAGTCACTAGGCTTGGCTGCATGGCTGATCTCACGATGATCCGTGCGGGCATGATCGATTACGCGGAAGCGTGGGACTGGCAGAAGCAGCTGCATGCGCAGCGCATCGCCGATGAAATTCAGGACACCGCCCTGCTGTTAGAACATCCGTCGGTCTATACGGCTGGAAAGCGGACCGAGGTGTGGGAACGCCCCTTTGACGGCACCCCGGTCATCGACGTGGACCGCGGCGGCAAGATCACGTG
>JAVEES010000256.1 GCA_030840285.1 Pseudonocardiales bacterium | reverse complement strand
TCGAAGACGCCGAAGTGGCCTCCGTGCTCAACGAGCACTTCGTCTGCATCAAGGTCGACCGTGAGGAGCGGCCGGACGTCGATGCGATCTACATGGCCGCCACCACCGCCATGACCGGCCACGGCGGCTGGCCGATGACCTGCCTGCTCACTCCGGACGCCGAGCCGTTCTTCGCCGGAACGTACTTTCCGAAGCAGGGATTCCTGCAACTGCTTGCCTCGGCGAGCGCTGCCTGGATCGAGCGGCGCGACGAGGTCGTGGACGCCGGTGGGCGGGTGGTAGCGGCACTGCGCGGAGTGTCGGCCCGTCTCGGTGCCGCACCGCTTGGCGCGGCCGATCTCGCGCAGGCAGAGTTTGCCCTTGCCAGGCAGTTCGATTCCAGCAACGGCGGTTTCGGCTCGGCTCCGAAGTTTCCGCCGTCGATGGTGCTTGAGTTTCTGCTGCGCCACCACGCGCGCACCGGCGAACCGCGCGCGCTGGAGATGGTCGAGCGAACGTGTGAGGCGATGGCTCGCGGCGGGATGTATGACCAGCTGGGCGGGGGCTTTGCCCGCTACTCAGTCGATGCTCACTGGGTAGTCCCGCACTTCGAGAAGATGCTTTATGACAATGCCCAATTGCTGCGGGTGTATCTGCACCTCTGGCGGGCAACCGCGTCGCCGCTGGCCGAGCGGGTCGTCCGCGAGACGGCTGATTTCATGCTGCGCCAGCTCGCCACAGCCGAAGGCGGTTTCGCCTCAGCGCTCGATGCGGATACCGAAGGCGTCGAAGGACTCACCTATGCCTGGACGCCGCAGCAGTTGATCGATGCACTGGGGGAAGCCGACGGCACGGAAGCCGCACACCTGCTGCAGGTGACCGACCGCGGAACGTTCGAGCACGGCAGCTCGACCCTCCAGCTTCGCCGCGATCCCGAGGATGCGCAGTGGTACGCCGATGTCCGGCGTCGCTTGTTCGAAGCACGATCACGTCGACCCCAACCGGCCGTGGACGACAAGGTCGTCACCGCCTGGAATGGCCTGGCGATCGCGGGTCTCGCCGACGCCGGTGCCTTGCTGGGGGAGGCCGACTATCTCGACGCGGCGACGCGCTGTGCTCAGTTCTTGCTGGCGAGCCATCTCATCGACGGCCGTTTGCGGCGTTCCTCGCGCGGCGGCGTCGCAAGTTCGGCAGCCGGCGTGGCTGAGGATTACGGTGACCTGGCCGAAGGCCTGATCGCCTTGCACCAGGCGACCGGTGATGCGCAATGGTTGTCCGCAGCGGGTGGCCTGCTGGATATCGCGTTGACGCATTTCGCAGCCGAGGACGGGGGATTCTTCGATACCGCGGATGATGCCGAGGCACTGTTCACGCGGCCGCGTGATCCGGCGGACAACGCAGCGCCGTCAGGGCAATCCGCGCTGGCGGGTGCCCTGCTCAGCTACGCAGCACTGACCGGTTCCTCCCGTCACCGCGACGCGGCGGAGTTGGCGATCATGAATTCGGGTGAGCTGGCGATCCAGGAGCCGCGCTTCGCGGGCTGGACGCTCGCCGTGGCCGAGGCGGCATTGACCGGACCCCTGCAGGTCGCCGTCGTGGGATCGGACGAGGCCGCCCGGCGGTTGGCCGAGACCGCGCGACGCAGCAGCTCGCCGGGGTTGGTGCTCGTGCATGGATCGCCCGATGCCGAAGGGATTCCGTTGCTGGCAAACCGCCCACTGGTCGATGGCGCGGCCGCTGCCTACGTCTGCCGGGGGTTCGTCTGCGAGCGTCCGGTCACCGATGTCGAGAGTCTCAGGGCGGCGTTGAGCGCCGACGTGCCAGCATGATCCGATAGCGTCGGTCGCATGAGCGAGCAGCTGGGGTTGAGGGCGGCAATTCTGGGTTACGGCTTCGCGGGGCGGATCTTTCACGCGCCGTTCCTGAGCGCCGCCGGGTTCGAGGTGGCCGCGATCTCGACGTCGGACCCGCAGCGGGTGCAGCAGGCCGGCGCCGACTACCCCGAGGCCGAGGTCGTGGCGCACCCGGCGCAGCTGATCGGCCGCGAGGACATCGATTTGATCGTGGTTGCCACGCCCAACGCGACGCACGCGCCGCTGTCGATCGCGGCGCTGGAGGCCGGCCACGACGTGGTAGTCGACAAGCCGTTCGCACCGTCCGTCGCCGAGGCGCAGCAGATCATCGACACCGCTGCCGCGACCGGTGCGGTGCTGTCGGTCTTTCAGTCCCGCCGCTTTGATTCCGACTTTCGCACCGTGCGCAAGCTCGTGGATTCCGGCGAGCTCGGCCAGGTGCGCCGGTTCGAGTCCCGTTACGAGCGATGGCGTCCGGACCTGACCGGTAACTGGCGTGAATCCGCCGATCCGCAACAGGCTGGCGGCCTGCTCTATGACCTGGGCGCCCACCTGATCGATCAGTTCATCAGCCTGTTCGGCACGCCCCGGCGGGTGTATGCCGAGTTGGATGCGCGGCGCTCCGGTGCCGTCGTGGACGACGATGTGTTCCTTGCCCTGCAGACGGATGCGGTGCGCGGACACCTCTGGCTGAGCTCTGTTGCACCCCATGCCGGCCCGCGGTTTCGGGTGCTGGGCCACCGAGCCGCGTTCGTGAAATTCGGGATGGATCCGCAGGAAGAAGCACTGCTGGCCGGCGCCCGGCCGCCCGCGGCTGACTGGGGCATCGAGCCGGCAGCGACGTACGGCCAGCTCGGCACAGCGGACCAATGGCGTCCGGTCGTCTCCGAGGCCGGCGACTATGCCGACTTCTACCGGGAATTCGCCGCGGCGATGAGGGGAGACGCCGAGGTACCGGTCAATCCAGCCGATTCCCTTGCCGGGCTGAGGGTTATCGAGGCCGCCCAGCGCTCAGCGAGCAGCGGAACCATCCAGCCGATCTAGCCTGTGCTGGGCTCAGAACGAGGTGCTCGGTTGGGCTTCGTTCCACTCAGTCGAGGCCAGCGAGGCTACCGTGGCTGAGGGCTCCGGCGCCCGTCGGCGACCTGGCGGACGATCGTTCGGTGACGGGGCGAGTGCCGCCTCGATCACCGCGCTAGCAACCTCCGTCCAGGCCTGCCGGGATTCCTCCGACAGGGCCGAGATCGGCAGCTTTCCGCCTTCGGCGATAGCGGGATCGGCCGGCACATGAACCACCCGGCCAACCCGCTCGGCGAACCAGAGCTCCTCCTCGGGCTGTAACCGGGCTCCGGTGGGCGAGGTCACGACGAGCACCGCCCGAGCGACGAGGTGCTGGGTCGTCTCGCGACTGGCCAGCATTCTCAGCATCGCGCGAGCGACCTCGAGGTGGACGCTGGACGGCGCCGTCGGCACGACCAGCACGTCGGAGGAATCCACCGTGTAGAGAAAATTCGTCGCCGCCGCGTTGTTGCCGGTATCGCACACCACGAGCCCGAACCGGCGCAGCAGCAGCTGGCGGATGATGTCGCACTCCGCATGGCCGATCTGGCGCATGGCGTTGCCGTCCTCGCTCGAGGCGAGTACCAGGTTGCCCTCCGGCTGGCGGCGCAGATACGTGCTGAGCAGGCCGACCTCGGTTTCGGGGCGAGCGAGTTCTTGCGCGGCGGCCAGCATGTCGGTCACGGTCGTCGGCGGATCGGACAGCTCAGCCCGGCGGCCGAGCGTCCCGCGCAGCTCGTTGACGTCCCAGGCGACCACCGCCTCACGCCGGTACTCAGCCAGCAGGGCGGACAGGATCAGAGCTGTTGGCGTCTTGCCGGCGCCGCCCTTCTCGTTCGCCACCACAATCGTCCGGCTGCCCGGCAGGCTGCTGCGGATCTGCGCGATCGCGGCGCGATAGGCGACCTCGTCCGGCCCGGGAGAAAGCGAGATCATGCCACCGGTAAGGCCACGCACGCGCGACCGCCAGCCCCATTCGGCCGGCACCGGCTTTGTCGTTGCCGGCGCTGCGGGGCGGGGATAGCTCCAGTCGGTGGACAGGTCCGGGTGCGGGTCCATCACCGGCGCTGGCGGCGGTGGCGGTGTGGAGAGCAGGAAACCGGCAGCATCCGACTCGGGATCAGCGTGGGCCGCGGCATCGGCGTGCTGGGCCGCATCGGCGGCATCGGCGTAGTGGGCGGAATCGTGCCCGTTCGTCCCGTATAGCGGAAAGTCCGCAACCGGCAGGTCGCCGGAGTCGGAATTCCCTCGCGGAGGAATCGGGTAAGTCATCGGTGTGGTGCCTTTCGCCGCCAGCTGCCGTCTCGTTCGACCATTGTCGCGCAACCAGGCATTAAGGAAGTGTTAATACAGAAGCCAACAAAGGCCTTACGTGTTCGATCAGGCGAAGACCGCGAGCCAGACGGCCACGTAATGGCACGATGCGGCAATCAAGGTGCACAGGTGAAAGACCTCGTGGAAGCCGAAGGTGCCGGGGTACGGGTTAGGCCTCTTGAACCCGTACGCGAGTGCACCCACGGTGTAGATAAGCCCGCCCGCCACGATCAGGGCCAGGGTGGCAACACCGAAATGGTGCAGCAGCAGCGGCACCACGAACACCGCCACCCAGCCGAGTGCGATGTAGAGCGGAACCGAGAGGACGGCCGGGGCATCCGGCCAGATGCTCTGCATCAGCACGCCGAAGATCGCGCCGGTCCAGACGACGATCAGCACCGCGATCGAGGAGGGACGCGGCAGCGTCAGGGCGGCGAACGGGGTGTAGCTCCCAGCTATGAAGACGAAGATCATCGAGTGATCCAGCCGCTTCATCACGCCGTGTGCGCGCGGTCCCCAGCGCAGCCGGTGGTAGAGCGCGGATGTTCCGAAGAGCAGCGTCACCGTCGCCGCGTAGACCGCTGTCGACCAGCCGGCGGTGCCACCTTTGACGGCAGCCGCAACGCTGATCAGAGTGGATCCGCTGACCAGCGAGATCAGCGCGGCATAGGCGTGTAGCCAGCCACGGAGCCGCGGCTTCAGAACGTCGGAGATCAGCGCGCCGGCCGACGGTTCCGAGCTGAGGGAGCTGCTCGACATCTACCCAAGCTACGGCAGGACGGCGCGAGGCGCAGGAAAGTAGTTCGTCCACGAACTGCGGTGGAGAGGGTCTAACCTGTGCTGTTGTGGACTTGCGCGGTGCGGTGTACTCCGTTTACGAGCGGCGGCTGCGCCGGCAGGTCAGCGGGAAGCCGGTGCCGCGGCATGTCGCGGTCATGCTGGACGGCAACCGGCGGTGGGCCCGCGCGGCCGGCCTGGCGAACGTCAACGACGGGCACGTGGTCGGTGCCAAGCTCATCGACGAGCTGCTGGAATGGTGTGCCGAAGCCGGCGTACGGCATGTGACGCTCTGGCTGCTCTCCACCGACAACCTGCATCGCGACCCGTCCGAACTGCTGCCGCTGCTCGACATCATCGAGAGCGTCGCGTCCCACCTGTCCGCGCCCGAGAAGCAGTGGCGGGTCAACGTGGTCGGCGCGCTGGATCTGCTGCCCTCGGCCACCTCCGCCGTGCTCAAGGCTGCCGCCGAGCGATCGGCGGACAAGGCGGGCCTCACGGTCAACCTCGCGGTCGGCTACGGAGGCCGCCGGGAGATCGCCGACGCCGTCCGGTCATTGCTCAACGAGCACGCCGAGGCCGGCACCTCCATCGAGGAACTGGCCGAGATCATCGACGTCGAGCACATCGCCGATCACCTCTATACCAAGGGCCAGCCCGACCCGGATCTGGTGATCAGGACGTCCGGCGAACAGCGTCTGTCCGGGTTCCTGCTGTGGCAGTCCGCGCACTCGGAGTTCTACTTCTGTGACGCGCTGTGGCCGGATTTCCGCAAGGTGGACTTCTTGCGCGCGCTGCGCGACTTCTCCGAACGGCAGCGTCGCTTCGGCAGCTGAGGGCCGCTGACCGCTGTTCATCTGAACGACATCCCGCGTCTCGGCGTGGCGTGGCAGAGGCAGACCCCGGCGACGTACCGTGCAAGTAGGCGGGTCGGGCAATCCCGAGCCGCTCGGGAGGTCCCTGACGGTGGTGAAAACCAGCGAGGGGGCCGGCATCGCCCCCCGTACATGGGAGCGACCGGAACCCTCAACAACGGTAGGCGTCGATGTCACGCCCACCCGCGGCGCAGCTAGGATCCGCGCCGCGTGCCCGCGCCCAGGAGCGTCTTGTGACCCAAGCCCGCCGGACACCCAGCCAGCCCGCAGCCAGCGCAGACAGCGTTGACAGCACAGCTGCCATCGATACAGGTCAGGTGCAGATCGTCCCGGTCGATGACAAGCGTGTGAAGACCTTCGTACTGGACACCTCCGTCCTGCTGTCGGACCCCGGCGCTATCGCCCGGTTCGGTGAGCACGAGGTGGTCTTGCCGCTGGTGGTGATCGGCGAACTGGAAGGCAAGCGGCATCACCCCGAACTGGGATGGTTCGCCCGCCAGACACTGCGCACGCTGGATGAACTGCGCATCAAGCACGGACGCCTCGATGCGCCGGTGCCCGTCGGGGAAGACGGTGGCACCCTGCACGTCGAGCTGAACCACTCGGATCTGTCGTCGCTGCCGGCCGGTTTCAGGGTCGATACCAACGACTCCCGGATCCTTGCCGTCGCCCTCAACCTCGCCAACGAGGGACGGGACGTGACGCTGGTTTCCAAGGACATGCCGCTGCGGGTCAAGGCGGCCTCGGTGGGGCTGCCGGCCGATGAGTACCGGGTGCACCCCGCGGTGGATTCCGGCTGGACCGGCATGAACGAGGTCGATGTCTCGACGGACGTTGTCGACACCCTGTATGACGGCGGGTCGGTCGAGCTGACGCACACCGAGGGGCTGCTGGCGATGGCGGACCTGCCGTGCCACACCGGGCTGGTGCTGCACTCGCCTCGCGGGTCTGCGCTCGCGAGGGTCACGGCGGACAAGCGGATCAAACTCGTCCGTGGGGACCGCGAGGCATTCGGCCTGCATGGTCGTTCAGCCGAGCAGCGGGTGGCGCTCGACCTGCTGCTCGACCCCGAGATCGGCATCGTCTCGCTCGGGGGTCGTGCCGGCACGGGCAAGTCGGCGCTGGCTCTGTGCGCCGGCCTGGAAGCGGTCATGGAACGGCGCGCGCACAAGAAGGTCGTCGTCTTCCGTCCGCTGTACGCCGTGGGTGGTCAGGAACTCGGGTACCTGCCGGGCAGCGAGAACGAGAAGATGGCTCCCTGGGCACAGGCCGTGTTCGACACGCTGGGAGCCCTGGTCAGCTCGGATGTGATGGACGAGGTGATGGACCGCGGCATGGTCGAGGTGTTGCCCTTGACCCACATCCGCGGACGCTCGCTCCACGACGCGTTCGTGATCGTCGATGAGGCGCAATCGCTGGAACGCAACGTGCTGCTGACAGTGCTGTCCCGGATCGGTCAGGGCTCACGCGTCGTGCTGACCCACGATGTCGCCCAGCGTGACAACTTGCGGGTCGGACGGCACGACGGGGTGGCCGCAGTGATCGAGGCGTTGCGTGGACATCCACTGTTCGCGCATGTGACGCTGACCCGCTCGGAGCGCTCGCCGATCGCTGCTCTGGTGACCGAGATGCTGGAGGACGTCGGCCTCTCCTGACCTCGACTAGGTGATCAACTCGCGTCTGGTGTCGCCATGGCAGCACCAGACGCGAGTTGATCAAGAGGCGGGCGGGGTGACGGATGGCAGGCCGTCGATGCTGGTGGCGTTGCGCGTTGCCCAGTACTCCTCGAGCTGTTCCGGCGTCCTGCGAGCGGACCACGAGTCGAGCAGTTGGCGATCGGCCTGGAAATTCATAAGCGGAACGGTGTACCCGCAGGAGTCGGACACTCGAGTCACCGATACCTCGATGATGGAGCGGATCGCATGGTCGCCATCGCGCCCGAACGCTGAGCGCAATTCGGCGAAGCCTGAACCGCCAGGCATCACCGGGCGGCCGTGGCCATGCAGCCGGACGATCTGAGGCGGCCCCGCGAAAGCGCAGAACATGAGCACGATGCGGCCGTTGTCCCGAAGGTGGGCGATGGTCTCGGCACCTGATCCGGTGTAGTCGAGGTAGGCGACCCGCAATGGATCGAGAATCGAAAATGATCCGGGCATGCCCTTTGGCGAGAGGTTGATATGACCGTCGTCCCCGGACGGCGCCGTGCCGACGAAGAACAAGGGCTGCTTCAGGATCCAATCGTGCAGCCGGGCATCGATCTCATCATGCAGCTTCATGGGCAGAAGTCTGCAGCACGCGTCCCCGCACGAGGGGGCCATTTTGTGGGCGACCGGTTCCCTCAACCCAGCTGATCAACCCCCAACCCAGCTGATCAACTCTCGTTTGGTGTCGCCATAGCAGCAGCAGACGCGAGTTGATCACCAAAATTGGGGGAGGAGGAATACTTGACGGTGGAAATTATTGGGCTTAGGTTTTGGACAGGTTGACAAAGACGCCCATTTGGAACAAACGCTGTTCTAACAAAGGAGAGTCGACATATGTCCGCAAGCCATCCCACCCAGCGGTCTCCGCACAGACGCCTGAAGAGATGGGCCTCGGCCGTGCTCGCGACCACGCTGCTGGCCGGAATATCGGGTACCGCTGAGGCGGTCGCGAGCACCGCGACCGGTTCGAGCAACCACGGATCCATCTACCACGATCCGACCGACTCGCAGGTTCGCCAGTACATCGCCAGCAACGCGGCAACGCCCTACCAGGGCTGGAGTTCTTGGAGCATGCAGTCCTCCAGCTACCCGGGCCTGAACACCAACGGCAACTACTCATACCTCACCGAGGCGCACGTCCTGCAGCAGGCGAAGGCTCTGGTGACCAGCGGCCTGGCCGCGCACGGCTACAACTACGTCAACATCGACGCCGGCTGGTGGCGGCAAGCCGACTGGACGCCCGAATACGACTCCCACGGACGCCCGCAAGTGGACGCCACCCGGTTCCCGAGCGGCATGGCGGCGGTGATCAAGCAGATCCACGACCTGGGTCTGAAAGCAGGTATCTACATGCCTGTCGGCATCGAGAAAGAGGCTGTGGACAACGGCGACTACCCGATCGCCGGCGCACCCGGCTGCTCGACGCACGACATCGTCTACCCCGATCGGCGGACGACCAATGGCTGGGACAGCTCGTACAAGATCGACTTCACCAACCCGTGCTCGCAGTACTGGGTCGACTCGATCGCTCACGAGTTCGCCGCGTGGGGCGTGGACTTCCTGAAGCTGGACGGCGTCGGCCCCGGTTCCGACAAGGCCGGGCAGGGTCCTAATTACGACAACACCAGTGATGTCAAGGCGTGGGCCACGGCGCTGGCAGGCAGCGGTCGCAAGATCCACTTCGAGCTGTCCTGGAAGCTCTCGCACGACTACATCGACACCTGGAAGGCCTACAGCAACGGGTGGCGGGTCGAGTCCGACGTCGAGTGCTACTGCAGCACCCTGGTCCAGTGGGACCACTCGATCAAGCAGCGGTTCGCCGACGTCATCCCCTTCATCAACGACGCGGGTCCCGGCGGGTGGAACGATCTCGATTCCCTCGACGTCGGAAACGGCAAGATGGACGGAATCACCGAGGCCGAGCGGCAGACCTACACGTCGTTCTGGGCGCTCGAAGCTGCGCCGCTCTACACCGGCGACGATCTGACCCAGCTCGACACGCTGGGCAAGAAGCTGCTGACCAACGACGAGGTGATCGCCCTCGACCAGGCCGGCCGCCCGGCGCATCCGGTGGATACCAGCACGCCCCAGCAGGTGTGGGTGACCCACAACCGTAACGGCTCGGTGACCGTCGGGCTGTTCAACCTCGACGCCACCCCGGCCACGGTGACCGCGAACTGGTCGGATCTTCAGCTTCGGGGCAACGCCTCGGTGCGTGATCTGTGGCAGCACAAGGTAATCGGGCATTCCGCCAAAAGCTGGAGCGTCCAGCTGCCCGCACACGGCTCGGCACTCCTGACAATCACGCCAAGCCGCGTGGGCTGAGCGTCCACGCCGATCGATGAGTGACACTAGATAGGTGTTGCGTAGCTCCGGTCGAGCCCGCCGCGACCTTCCGGCCGCGGCGGGCTCGAGGTCT
>JAVEES010000247.1 GCA_030840285.1 Pseudonocardiales bacterium | reverse complement strand
GCCGAGGAAGCGGGCCTGTCACTCACGATCCGCCCCGACCTCGCCCCCGTCGCTGATGCGGCCTGGCGGCGGTTCCGCCGCGATGCCGTCCGATCGCCGAGGGTTCGGATCATTCCCTTCTACCTCCCGCAGTTCCATCCCACGGCCGAGAACAACCGCTGGTGGGGTGAGGGCTTCACCGAATGGGCAAACGTCACGGCCGCCCGGCCGGTCTACCTAGGGCACAACCAGCCCAATCTGCCGTCGGATTTGGGCTTCTACGATCTGCGGCTGGATGAGGTTCGGCAGGCCCAGATGGATCTGGCAAGTGCGCACGGCATTGCGGGATTCATGTATTACTACTACTGGTTCGCGGGTCAGCGGCTACTCAACCTTCCGATCGAAAAGCTCGCGTCCAGTGACGTCAACAAGCCCTTCTGCATCATGTGGGCCAACGAGAACTGGACCCGGCGCTGGGACGGGCGGTCATCCGACATCCTGATGGGGCAGGATTACGACCGGGTTCCGGCGACCGAGTTCATCGATGATGTGCTGGAATTCCTTGCCGATCCGCGGTACCTGCGCGTAGATGGCAAGCCGGTGCTGGCCGTCTACCGCCCGAGCCAGATGCCTGATTTCCCCGCGGTGCTCAAGCACTGGCGCGAGCGAGCCAGGCAGGCCGGCGTCGGCGAGCTGAAGATTCTCTCTGTCGATGTCGCGCGGGAGTTCGACGGACTCAACGCCGATGCCAGCGACGTGGGACTGGACGGCACCCTCGGCTTCCCGCCGCACAACCTGAAATGGGAGTGGGTTCCGCACGGCGGCCTGCACGTCGATCGGCGGTTCCGCGGCAATATCCTCAGCTACGAGGCGATGGTGCTGGACGCCGAACGGCGATTGCGCCGCCTGGCCGAGGACGCCTATCCCGGCGTGATGGTGACTTTCGACAACACTGCGCGCAGGCAATGGCAGCCCGACCTGTGGCATGGCTCCAACCCGTACACGTTCCGCCGCTGGCTGGCATCGGCAAGTTCGGCGATCGCGCACCGTGAACCGGACAACCGCGTCCTGTTCATCAACGCCTGGAACGAATGGGCAGAGAGCGCAGTTCTCGAGCCGTCGCGCCGGTTCGGCCGTTCGTACCTGCACGCGGTTCGCGACGTCGCCTTCAGCTGAGTCCATGACTGATGTCGTCCTGGGCATGCCCGTCTTCGGCCAGCTCGAACTGGTTCGGCAGGCATTGTCAGCGCTGGATGCGCACACGCCGGTGGGCGTCGAGCTCATTGTCATAGACGACTGCGGCCCGCAGCGGCTCGATGATCGGTCGGTGGCGCAATGCCTGCCGTCCGGGCGTGCCTGGCGCCTGCTCAGGCACGATGCGAACCGTGGCTTCGTGGGCAGCGTGAACCACCTTTTCGACCTGGCCGGTCAACGGGACGTCGTCGTGGTCAACAGCGATGTGACCGTGCTACCCGGCTGGTTCCAGGCGCTGGCAGCGGCGGCCAGCGGCGAGCGCGTCGCGAGCGCGAGCTCGATGGCAGACAACGGTGGCATCCTCAGCGTGCCTGCGCTCGCTGAGCAGCTGACTGCGGCCCAGTTGGAGGACCTTCGAAACCAGTTGGAAACGGCCGCGCCGATACCGGTCGCTGTGGCACACTGCACCTGGTTCAGCCGCGGCGCGCTCGCCGCCATCGGGGGGTTCGACGAGCGATTCTCGCCGGGCTACGGCGAGGAGGTCGACTGGAGCCTACGGGCTGGGCAGGCCGGTTTTATCCACCGGGCCGCGCTGGGCAGCTTCGTGCGCCATGCCGGCTCGGCCAGCTTCGGCGCCCACCGGGAGCTGTTCACGTTGCAGCGCAGACACGAAATGCTGCTCTTGCTGCGTTATCGACGCCGGTGGTTCGCGATCCGCCGGTTCGCCCGCGACCCGCACACAGAGCTTGCACGCGGCAAAGCAAGAATTGCCCGATATATAGGCACCGTGACCAGCGGGTCAAAGCCACTCACCGACTAGAGTCCCGCTACCGTACATTTCGAACCGTCTCGTCCATGTCCGCAGAGCGATCATCCGCCCTATAGATCAGCGAGGATCCCGTGTCAGACAGCCCGTTCTCCGACCAGGTCATGACGTTCGCCAAGGCCCCGTCACTCGCGGAGCTTCCCGATGTCATCGACGTACGGACCGTCACGCCGCCGAATCCGCCCGAAGAGACGCAGATGAAGTTCGTTGGGCTGTCCTACGAGAGCGCCTATGCCGAGGCTGAGACCTTCGTCAAGGTTGTCGACGAGTTCTCGGTCAAGCACGGTCCGGGCGCACTCGCCTCGCTGAGACGGATCATCGACTTCGGCAGCGGATGGGGACGGATCAGCCGAACCCTGTTGACCAAGGTAGAACCGCACCAGCTTCACGCGCTCGACGTCGACAACCAGATGACGGCGCTGATCAACCTGTCGCTGCCCGGCCTCAACGCATTGACGATCGATCCCGAGCCGCCGACGGTTCTGGGTGACGAGTCGGTGAACGGTCTGCTGGCATTCAGCGTCTTCTCGCACCTTTCCGGTGGCGCCCACGAGGCCTGGGCGGCTGAGATCGGCCGGCTCGTCGCGCCGGGTGGCTTCGCTGCGATAACCGTGCTCGACCAGGCATTCTTCGGCCAGGTCGCCGGAGCCCAGGCGGCGGTCAAGGCCGGCACAGCCGACGATTTCGCCACCAGTCTGGCGACCACCTTCGACGACGTCGCGGC
>JAVEES010000156.1 GCA_030840285.1 Pseudonocardiales bacterium | reverse complement strand
GCGGTGCGACCAACCGGGCTGGATCCGGTCGGCGGGAACCTGACTGCGCTGGACGATGTGTCGATCGATATCGCAACCGGTGAGTTCCTGACCCTCGTCGGTCCGAGCGGTTCGGGCAAGTCCACGTTGCTGGACCTACTCGCCGGCCTGTCCAGCCCCACAGCGGGGGAGGTGCTGGTGAACGGCAAACCCGTGACGGGCCCCGGCCTGGACCGAGCGGTGGTCTTTCAGCAGTACGCGCTCTTTCCCTGGCGGACCGCGAAGACCAATGTGGAGTTCGGCCTGGAGGCAGCGGGCCTCAGACGGCGTGAGCGGTCCGAGCGCGCACGAGAATTCCTTGCGCTGGTCGGTCTTTCGGGCTTCGAGGATCGCTACCCCCACGAGCTGTCCGGGGGCATGAAACAACGAGTTGCGATTGCCCGCAGCCTGGCCTATGACCCCGAGATCCTCTTGATGGACGAGCCGTTTGCGGCCCTGGATGCACAGACCCGCGAGCAACTGCAGGATGAGCTGCTGCGGATCTGGGCGAAAACCGGCAAGACGATCGTGTTCATAACCCATGGCATCGAAGAGGCTGTGTATCTCGGCCAGCGAGTGGCGGTGTTGTCGCCACGGCCAGGTCGGATCTCGGAGCTGATCGACATCGAGCTTGGCCCACGAGGCTCGGACACCGGCTCAGATCTACGGTCTGATCCGAGCTTCATTCGCTACCGGCACCAGATCTGGACCCTGCTACACCTCGATCGGAGGGCGGCCTGATGACCGCGACGTTGCAACCCAGCACAACCCTGACGTCACGAACCGAGGGCCTGCAACGGGGGCCGATCCGTCGGATAAGCCGGGTGCGCATAGTCACCCGGCTGCTCGGCCGGACGGTGTGGAAGTCCGGGGCCATCGCCCTATTCCTGCTGCTGTGGGAGTTCGGGCCGAAGTATCTTGTCGACGACCAGACCAGGGTGTTCCTGCCTCCGCTGCACGAGGATCTCCAGGCGCTGTGGCGGCTCATCGAGAACGGCCAGCTGCAGTCACACCTCAGGGCCAGCCTCACCCGGTCGGTGATCGGCTTCGGCATTGCCGTTGCCGCCGCGATTCCGGTAGGCCTGCTGATCGCCTGGTACGGCAGGCTGCAGAGTTTCCTGAATCCACTGCTGGAGTTCTTCCGCAATACGGCGGCGCTGGCATTGTTGCCGGTGTTCACCTTGCTGCTCGGCATCGGCGAGACGTCGAAGATCTCGATCGTGGCCTATGCCAGCTTCTTTCCCGTCCTGCTCAACACGATCACCGGTGTGCAGACAGTGGATCCCTTGCTGGTGCGAGCAGCGCGTTCGCTGGGGCTGTCCAGCCCGCGCTTGTTCGCAAAGGTGATTCTTCCCTCGGCGGTCCCGGCGATCTTCACCGGAATCAGGATGGGCGGTACCGCATCCGTCCTGGTGCTCATCGCTGCCGAGATGGTCGGAGCCAAGGCAGGGCTGGGGTATCTGATCATCAACGCACAATCCAGTTTCCAGATACCAGATATGTATGCGGGCATCCTCACGACAGCGATTCTCGGTGTTGCCGTGAATTACGGATTGCTCGGCCTGGAAGGGCATTTCTCGCGCTGGCGCAGCGCAATGAACCAGAACCATTAGAAACGGAGCTACCTTCCCGATGAGCAAGCACTTGCATCTCAATGCCTTCATCATGGGCAACGGCCATCACGAGGCGGCCTGGCGCCACCCCGGCAGCGACCCACGGCGGGGCCTCACCCTGCAGCACTTCGCGGAGATCGCTCAGATCGCCGAGCGCGGCAAGCTCGATTCCCTCTTCCTCGCCGACGGTGTGGCCCTGTGGAGCAACGTGCGATACAACTCGCACAGCTCCTTCGAGCCCCTGACGCTGCTCTCAGCGCTGTCCACCGTGACCGAACGAATCGGGCTCATCGCGACCGCGTCGACGACGTACAACGAGCCGTATCACCTCGCGCGCAAGTTCGCCTCGCTCGATCGCCTGAGTGGCGGGCGGGCAGGCTGGAACATCGTCACGTCGGCGGGGCAGGAGGAAGCGCAGAACTTCAACCGCGACGTCCGGCCGGCGCACTCACTGCGCTACGAGCGAGCGACCGAGTTTCTCCAGGTGGCTACTCGGCTCTGGGACAGCTGGGAGGACGAGGCCATCCTCGCCGACGCGCAGGCCGGGGTGTTCGCCGATACCGAGCTGATCCATAGCCTGGACCACCAGGGCGATCACTTCCAGGTGCGCGGGCCGCTCAACATTCCGCGTCCGATTCAGGGTTACCCGTTGCTCGTGCAGGCGGGATCCTCCGAGACCGGCAAGGAGTACGCGGCCCGCTTCGCCGAGGCCGTCTTCACCGCCCAGCAGACCTTCCAGGACGCCAAGGCGTTCTACGACGACGTCAAGGCGCGGCTGGAGCATTATGGCCGCCGGCCCGACCAGATCAAGATCCTTCCCGGAATCAGCCCGATCCTGGGCGCCACGGAGTCGGAGGCCCGGCAGCGGGAGGCTGACCTGAACGATCTGATCAATCCCGAGTACGGGCGGCAGCAGCTGTCGAAGATGCTCGATCATGACCTGTCCGGCCATGACCTGGACGGACCGTTGCCCGAGATCAGCGGGCACACCGAGGGAAACAAGAGCCGCTTCGACCTGGTCACGACGCTTGCCCGGCGGGAGAACCTCACGATCCGCCAGCTCATCGCCCGATTGGCCGGTGGCCGGGGTCATCGGGTGGTGGCCGGAACGCCCGTCCAGATCGCCGACGAGATCGAGTACTGGTTCACAGAGGGAGCGGCTGACGGGTTCAACATCATGCCCGCCACGCTGCCCGCCGGCCTCACCGATTTCGTCAATCTGGTCGTGCCGGAGTTGCAGCGACGCGGCCTGTTCCGCACCGAGTACGCCGGGACGACCTTGCGGGAGCACTACGGCCTGCAACGTCCGGTCAACCAGTTCACCCGCACAGCACAGGAGGAAGCAGCATGACCGCAACGATCCCCACCTCGACGCTCGAGATCCGCAAGACCACCGGACGGATCGGAGCTTCGGTACGCGGCGTCGACGTCGCGTCCGAACTCGACGCCGGCACGGTTCGTCAGATTCGTCAGGCCTTGAACGAGCACAAGGCACTGGTATTTCACGACGCCGTCCTCGACGATGCCGGCCAGCAGCGTTTCGCGAGCCAGTTCGGTGAGCTGACGAAAGCCCACCCGACGGTCCCGGCCGTCGACGGGGCGCCCAACGTGTTACCGGTGGACAGCGAGCAGGGTCGTGCCAACGCCTGGCACACCGACGTCACCTTCGTCCTCAACCCGCCGCAGGCCTCTACCCTGCGCAGTATTACCGTTCCGCCCTACGGCGGTGAGACATTGATCGCGAATACCGCTGCCGCGTATCAGGATTTGCCGCCTGCCCTGCAGTCGCTGGCCGACTCGCTGGCCGCGGTACACCCCAACGACTACGACTACGCCGTGCCGGAAAACCTCAATCTGGCAGGCGACGACGAGCGGCGTGCCGTGTTCACCTCGGTGAAGTACCAGACGGTGCACCCGGTCGTCCGCGTTCATCCGCTGACCGGTGAGCGTGGCCTGTTCATCGGCGGTTTCGCTCAGCGGCTCGTGGGCCTGTCCAGCACCGAGTCACGCGATATCCTGCGGCTGTTGCAGGCCTACGTCACCCGTCCGGAGAATGTCCTACGGGTCAGCTGGCGGCCTAACCAGCTCGTGCTGTTCGACAACCGGATCACCCAGCACTACGCGGTGGACAACTACGACGGTCTGCCGCGGCGGCTCAACCGGGTGACGGTGGCCGGCGAGATTCCGGTCGGCGTCAACGGCGAGCGCAGCTACTCGATCGACGGTGACGCCTCGCATTACTCGCCGATCGCCGAGATCGCCGCGTAGTCACCGAGCTGGCTCAACGGCTCGCATCGCGTCGCGGTAGCGGGCGAGGATTACCTCGGCTGCGAGAGGGTGCGCCCCGATCGGGTCGCCCACCAGGCGTCCTGCTGCTTTGGCGTGCAGCTGGTTGTCGAAGTAGCCGGGGGCAAGCAGGTAGTTGACGACCTCGGCGGTGCGTGGCACGCCGGCGAACGGGTCGGGTTCGGTGAGCTGAGCAAGGCTCACCACCCGGCCCGTCGCGCGGTTCAGGTGCGCTGCGACCTCAGCGAGCTGTTGCCTGGCGGCCGGGTCCGATGAACCGGCCGCCACCAGATGAAGCGGCCCGCTCGTGCCCTGGCCGCCGCGGACGCTGGCAAGCCGGTCGAGGGCTGCCGCGGAGATCCGTTCGTCCGGACCGATCGGTGCCGTGATCACGGTGCCGGGGCGCCCCGCTGCCGCGGCCGGGATGTCGGTCTTGACGTGGTAGCCGGTGGAGAGCAGGACCGGGACGACGACCGCCGGACCGATCACCGAGGACAGCGCGCCGGTGAGCGAGGGCGTGGCGACATCGAGATAGCAGAGCCGCACGTCAACCCCGGCCAGGCCGAGGCGCACGAGTCCGACCAGCTCTTCCAGCACCCGCAGGCCCTGCCCATTGCGGGTGCCGTGCGCGACGGCGACCAGCGTGGGTTGCGGGGCTGGGATCTCTGGCGTACTCATCACGCTCCCGGGTTGTGATGCTGTCGGAGCGTCATGACGCCACCTGGCCATACCAACCTAGGTGACGCTGAAATCTGTGCGACCCCGACGGGACTCGAACCCGCGACCTCCGCCGTGACAGGGCGGCGCGCTAACCAACTGCGCTACGGGGCCTCGATGGTGCTGAGACCTTACTTTCGATGCGAGGCGAACCCCGGATGGGCCTCGAACCTCGGCAACCTTACTACGCACTCCGCGAGGCTTTCACCTCAGGAGCCGTACCCCCAACGGGATTCGAACCCGTGCTACCGCCGTGAAAGGGCGGCGTCCTAGGCCACTAGACGATGAGGGCTTGTTTCTCGGCCGACTGCCCCGAGCAACCGCACTATCTTAGCCCCGCTGGAAGGCTCGATCAGCATAGGGGAGGACGCCGCGAGAATCCAAAACGATCTGCGCCGGCCGGTTGGGATACCCCTCCCGCGGCATGCGCAATACCGTCGGATTACTTCTTGCCCCCCGGGCCGGCCTCCGCGGGCAGCAGCTCGTAACGCGGGTTGGCCAGCGCGAGATGTCCCTTGTACTCGCCCACCGTGCCGCTGACCCGCACCATCGAGCCGGGCTCGATGCCGGGAATCCGGGTGCGTCCGAAGAACAGCAACCGCATCCCGCCCGTCGTGTCGAACACCTGCGCCTCGAGCGACTTTCCGGCAGCCGTGCCGACCTGGACGATCTTGATCCGGCCCTCGATCGTGACGCGCTGCTTCCACTTCACCCCGGCGATCGGCATGACACCGTTCTCGTCCGCGTGATAGTCCCCGTGCTCCGCCCCGTCCGGCGAAGCGGTCTCGGCCGCGTCGGCAACCGGTTCCTTCCAGCCCCCCGGACGCGCCGACCGGTGGCTGGGGCCGCCGGTTCCCTCGCCCGGAGCGGTCGGCTCGTAGCCGGGTTCGGTCGTCGGCTTGTCCGCCGTCGCGGCTTCCAGCGTCGGCATCTGCATCGCCTTCTCCGACTTCTTGCGCAGCTTCTGCAGCTCAGCCTCCTGCTGGGCGTCCAGCGTGGTGTCAAAGGGCACGATCGTCGCCGAAACGTGCGGGATCTTGGCCATCGCGTTGGCGATGCGGTCAGCCGTCCGGTCATGCAGCAACCGCTGAGAGATGCGCGGGAAGGTGCGGCGGGGCAGCAGGATGGTGACCTCGGCGCTCTCGCCCACCACCGCGCCCAACGCGGCCTCGCCGACGGCGCGGATCAGCCGGCGGTCCGGGCATTCGATGATCTCCAGCGGCACCCGATCACCGAGGCCGCGCGCGATCCAGTCGCGTTGCAGGTCGTCGGCGCGGTCGGAGTCGAGCGAGATGTGGACGGCGCGCAACTCGGTCGGCCGCAACGAACCCGCGTAGCGAAGGGCGCGAATGACCGCCAGATCAAGCCGGTCAACCAGAACCAGGACGACGTGGCGGGGATAGTTCGCGCCGGTCCTGCCGGCCTTGCCGAGAGCGGTGATCAGGTCGAGCGAGCGAGCCTCGTCCCGGTACTGCTGGTTCAGCCGCATCAGCAACAACCACAGCAGCGGGGCCAGCACCAGCACCAGCCAGGCACCTTCGGTGAACTTCACGACGGCCGTGATGAGCACGATCGCCAGTGACAGGGCTCCGCCGGAGGCATTGATCCACCACTTGTACTTCCAGCCCGGTTGCTTGTGAATGGTGTGGTACTTCGCCATCCCGAACCCGGCCAGGGTGAATCCGGTGAACACCCCGAGGGCATAGAAGGGCACCAGCGCATCGACCTTCGCCCGGCCGATGACGAGCAGCGCCATCGAGAACAGGGTCAGCAGGAAGATCCCGTTGCTGAACGCCAGCCGGTGGCCGCGCCGGGTCAGTTGCCGTGGCAGGAAGGAGTCCTCCGCGACGAAGTTGGCCAGGAACGGGAAGCCGGTGAAGGGTGTGTTGGCGCCGGTGAACAGGATGAGGGCGGTCGCGATCTGGACCAGGATGAACCCGGTATGACCGATCAGGCCGCCCCCGAGCGCCGCCTTCGCCACCTGGGAGATGACGGTGGGCGAACCGTCCTGGAAGGGCGCCGAGTGCGTCTCCATCGACAGCCAGCCCACGCCGACCACCAGGAAGGCCAGCATCGAGGACATGATTCCGAGTGTCCGGCGGGCATTCGGACCGGGCGGCGATTTGAACGCGCTGACGCCGTCAGAGATCGCCTCCAGCCCGGTCAGGGACGATCCGCCGTTGGCGAAGGCTTTGAGCAGGTAGAAGATGCCGAGGCCCGAGAGGATTCCGTAACCCTTGTCGTGCACCTGGATCTGGGTGGAATGGCCCACCACGCGACCGATCTCGTACTTCGGCAGGTCGCCGAAGACCTCGCGGATGATGCCGGTGATGATGACGATCGAGGTGGCGCCGAAGAAGAAGTAGGTCGGGAAGGCGAAGGCCTTTCCTGCCTCGCGGATGCCGCGCAGGTTTCCGAACGCCAGCAGGGCTACCACGACCAGCGTCATCTCGAGCTTGTACGGAACGAGGGAGTGGACTGTCGAGGTGATGGCGGCGACGCCGGCCGCGGCCTGCACGGCAACCGTGACGATGTAATCGATGAGCAGGGCTACCGCGGCGATCTGAGCGGTCTTGTAGCCGAAGTTCTCCCGGCAGACCACGTAGGAACCGCCGGCCCGCGTGTAGACCATCACCACTTCGCGGTAGGACAACGTCATCAGGGTGAGGATCACCAGGATGACGGCGGTCATCGGCGCGAGGATGTGGAAGCCGGTCAGGCCGAAGACGGCCAGCAGCACGATGAGCATCTCTTCGGTGCCGTAGGCAGAGGATGAGATGCAGTCGCTGGACAGGACGCCGAGCGCGACCCGCTTGGACAGCTTCTCCTCGTGAAGCTGGGAGGTCACCAGCGGAGGGCCGAGCAGTACCCGCTTGACGCGGTAGCCCAGCCGGTCCGGCAGCGAGATGGTGTTCGCCAGCCCCTGCGCCGCCGCCTGCTCGATCCGGGTGGAGGACTCAGCAGGATCAGCTGACTGGACATCGGTCATAGAGCAGAGGCTACGACGCCTGCGCCGAAGAGGAGTGGGCGAGGCAGCAGGTCGTACGTGTCTCCGATCACGACACCCCAGCTGCTCAGGTCACTATCGCGGACGTACCCGGCTCACCGCACCGGACGGATCTCACCCACCGGCACGCCCCCGCCGAGCAGCGGAGCGCCTTCGAGGTCATCCAGCACCGCGGCGATCACGCCCAGGTGGCGCAGCGCGGTCACCACAGCCTGATCGGCCGCCCGGCCCGCTCCGTCATCGATCTTCAGCGCGATCGCTCCCCCATCGGGCAAGGCGGCGCCGTACACCCCCTCGGCACCGTCCTTCGCGATAAGCCCTTTCACGCCTTGCATGAGGCGGGTCGCCGATCGCCCCTGACCTGCCACCAGCTCTGGGTGTGCCCGCATCGCATCAGCCACTCTGCGCCGCGGACCGTCAGAGGCCGCCCCGAGCCGGCTGAAGGCCCGGGCAATCCCGGTAAGGCTGATCGCGAACAGCGGCGCCCCGCAGCCGTCCACGCCGGTTGTCACGACAGGCTCGGCGGCCAGCTCGGCCACCGTGGCGGCGAGTTGGCGCTGCAATGGATGGCTCGGCCTGAGGTAGCCCGAGGCCGGCCAGCCATTGACCAGGCAGGCCCGCAGCATCGCCGTGTGCTTGCCCGAGCAGTTCATCGCCAGCCGACTCTCGCTGAGCCCGGCCGCGAGGTAGGCACGTCGCTCGTCCTCGCCCACCGGCAGGTCGGGCGGGCACTCCAGGTCGTCGGGGGTAAGCCCCGCAGCGGTGAGTTCGGCAGCGATCAGCTGCCGGTGCAGGTTGGACCCAGAGTGCGATGCGGCTGCCAGCGCGAGGTCGACCGGTTCGAGGTCGAGGCCGGTCCCGAGCAGCCCGACGGCCTGCAGGGGCTTGAGGGTGGACCGTCCGAAGATCGGCTGGTCGGGCACACCGGCGCTGAAGCGGGTGGACCCGTCCGGAGCGAGCACGATCAGGTGGCCGGTATGGATCGACTCCACGACCCCGCTTCGCTCGACCTCTACCAGGGGCACGCCGGGCTGGATGCGAATCATGCCCCGATCTAACCGACGCTGGCGTCGGCCTGTGCTACCGGGGCATCGGCTGCCCGCAAACCCGATACCGGACGCATTCCGAGCAGCTGGATTCCGTGGCCCTCGGTCTCGATCACCGCGGTGATCCAGCCGCCGTCGCGTCCGTGGCCACGCAGCGCCACCGCATCGGCGGACAGCTCCACGGGCACGAAGGCCCGGTGCTCCCAGTCCATCCGCGCGTGGTGCCCGGCCCGCGCCAGCGGCATGATCGAACCGCCGGAAGCCAGGGCTTCGCGGCTTGCCTGCAGCCATGAGATCGCGTCGTCCAGGGCGCCTACCAGGGCTTCGTTGCCGTCGCACCAGGTCGACACCAGCTCCGGCCGGGTCCGGGCGACGCGACTTCCTGACATGTAGGAACCGGCCGCGAGCGACAGGCCGAGTTCACCGCCGTGC
>JAVEES010000130.1 GCA_030840285.1 Pseudonocardiales bacterium | reverse complement strand
TGCGCCTGGCCGTACAGGCCGGCCGCGACGCCCACCAGGCCGGCCGGATGAGCCGGCGCTGGTGGGCTCAGGCGTCCTCGCCGTATGAAGGCCTGCTGGACGGGATGATCTGACGAGGCTGGGCTCTACAGGCTGTCCCGCCAGGTGATCCACTTCTTGAGACCGGAGAGGTCGTAGGTGGGACCGGTGAGGCCCACGGTGAAGAGAGTCGCGCCGGCTTCCAGATATGCCGGTCCGACCTCGGCAGGCTCGCCCTCCGGCGCTCCGACCGACCGCTCGATCTGCGAGGAGTCGCGGCCGATCTCTGAGCACCACTTGTCCAGCACCGCCGACTTGCGCTTGAGCGTCTCGAGATCGCTGAACGAGTGCCAGAGGTCTGCATGCCTGGCAACGAGGCGTAGCGTCTTCTTCTCGCCGCCACCACCGATGAGGACCGGGATCTTTCGGGTCGGCGCGGGATTGAGCTTGGCCCACCGCTCTTCGATCCGTGGCAACGACTTCGCGAGGTCGTCCAGGCGGCCGCCCGCGGTGCCGAATTCATAGCCGTACTCGGCGTAATCGCGCTCGAACCACCCGGAACCGATGCCCAGGATCAGCCGTCCGTCACTGATGTGATCGACGGTGCGCGCCATGTCGGCGAGCAGCTCGGGATTGCGGTAGCTGTTGCAGCTGACCAGAGCACCGATTTCGACGCGCGTGGTCTGCTCCGCCCAGGCCGCGAGCATCGTCCAGCATTCGAAATGCTTGCCGTCGGGCTCACCATAGAGCGGATAGAAATGGTCCCAGTTGAACGCGACGTCCACGCCCATATCTTCGGCTTCGGCCAGCGCTCGGCGGATAGTTGCGTAATCGGCGTGCTGGGGTTGGAGTTGTACAGCGATTCGAACGGGAAACGTAGTCACGGTTTCAACGCTACTTGATCCTCATCGTCAAGTTTTCCGTTTCCGCGCTTGGTTCCCGGACGGTTGCCCGCAAACGGCAGGGCAACCAGCAGCGCCAGTACGAACGACGTCACCGATGCCGATAGCCAGACGTGCCCCGTGGTGTGCAGCGCATCCCCGATCCGGCTCCAGAACGATGACCAGTGCGCCAGCAAACCGGGATTCAGAAGCTGGTAGCTGATGAAACCGGCGAGCCAGGCGGTGAGCATGCCGGGACGCGTCGGCGCCGTCTCCGAAAAGTCCAGCCCATCGCCCCGGGTACGCACCCACGCCGCCACCAGGACGCCGGACATCGGCACGAACACCGCGCCGATCAGGGCGAGGAAGTTGTAGTAGTCACCGATCTGGATCTTCAGCGCGGCGAGCGTGATCAGCGTCCCGATCGCCACCGAGAGCACCCGACGATCCCAGTGCGGCCGCAGGTTCTGGATCGACAAGGCGGTCGAGTAGGTGTTGGCAAAGCTCTGGTCGGTCTCGCGAAGGATCAGTATGACCAGCGCGATAGTGCCCAGCGGCAGGCTCAGGTAGAGATCGAAGATCTTCGACGGGTCCGCGAGCACCTGCAAGAGCGCGATCAAGCCGACCAGGTAGCAGGCGATCTGCGTCGCGCCATAGCCGACGAAACCTCCGAGGAACGCCGCGCGCTCGGTCCGGGAATGGCGCGAATAGTCCGCGCCCAACGGGACCCAGGAGATCGACACCGCTACCACCGCATCCACACCGAGCCAGAAGCCGCCCCACGAACTGCCCGCGACATGCGGGATCGGCCGGTTCAACAGGCCGATCGCGAGCACGACCGTTGCCAGCACGACGAGCGCCGTGACGTACTTGCGCAGTACCCGGATCGATCCCAGCGGCCGGATCGTCAGGGCGGTCGTGATCGCTCCCGCGATCAGCACACACAACCAGCGCGGCAGGTTGTCGTGAACGACCGACCGCAGGCTCTCGGCGATGAGCACGATTTCGAACGTCCCCCAGCCGAGGTTCTGCAGAACGTTGAGGGCGGTGGGCAAGTAGGAGGCCTTTGCCCCGAGCACGCCTCGCAACAACACCATGGCGGGCACCCCGTTGCGGGCACCGAGCATGAGTGAGATTCCCAGAATCGCGCCGCCGAGCAGCGTGCCCACGACGAGCGCGAGGATCGTCCCAGCGACTGGCAGTGGCTTGTCGAGCACCGCGTACATCACGGTGCTGGCGGTGGTCAGGCCGAAGAGGCTGACCCCGAGGTTTCCCCAGAAGCCGAACTGGTCGAGCAGCCCGAGGGTGCGGGGAGCCGCCTCGGTCAACGTGGTGGGCGCTTCGGCCTTTCGGGCGACCGGCCCGGGGTGATCGGCGATCTTGTTGTGCTCGGTGACAGTGGACATGTGTGACCACCTCTCCCTTCGCCGGTATTAGCCGGATCAGGTTCAAGCGGTCGGAGGCCCCGCCGCCGGACGCCAGGCGCCGACGGCACTGCCACCCTCTCAGCCCGATGTGGATGGGCTCCCGCGGGGACGGGTACAGGTTAGTACGGTGCACACATGCAGCCCAGCGCAACCCCGTCCCAGTCCACCAACCGTGCGATGCCTGCCCGAGCGCTGACAATCGCGTCGTCGGACTCGGGGGGCGGCGCGGGAATCCAAGCGGATATCAAGGCCTTCGCCCGGTGCGGGGTGCACGGCACGTCGGCGATCGTCGCCCTGACCGCGCAGAACACCGTCGGGGTCACCGCTGTCCACGAGTGCCCGCCGGAATTCGTCACCGCTCAGATCGAGGCCGTGCTGGCCGACCTGCCGCCGGCGGCGATCAAGACCGGCATGCTGTTCTCTGCTCCGATCATCGCTGCCGTGGCCGACGCGCTGCGCGCAACGAACCTGCCGCTGGTGGTCGATCCCGTCATGCTGGCGTCCTCTGGTGCGACGCTGTTGCGCGACGATGCGATCGGCACCTTGATGGAAACGCTCTTCCCGCTCTCGACGGTGATCACGCCCAACCTCATGGAGGCTCAGGCGCTCACCGGGATGCAGACCGAGGACCGGAAAGAACTCAGCGAGGCACTGGTCATGATGGGGGCCGGGGGCGCCTTGGTCACCGGCGGTCACGGCGCTCGACCGGTCGACCACTTGTTCGACGGCGAGAATCATTACGACATCGCGGTCGTCCGGCATCCCGTCGAGGCGACCCATGGGGCCGGCTGCACGCACTCGGCCGCTCTCGCGGCATGCCTGGCGCGGGGCGATTCGCTGGTGGACGCGGCCCACCGGGCAAGCCGGGTCGCCAGCGACGCCGTGCTCAACGGGCTGGTCGGAATCGGGAGCGGTGACGGACCGGTGGATGCCCTCGACGTGCGCTCGTTCAGCCCGCCGCCGGTGCGATAGCTCACCTCAGCGCGTCGCGACGCCGGGTTCACAGCGTCGGGGCGCCGGGTTTCAGTGCGTTGGGGCGCCGGGTTCAGCGCAGCAGGTAGGCCGGGTAGGCCGAGCCGACCAGCGCGGACCGCTCGGCATCCTCGGTGAGGCGAACCGGGATGTCACCAGAGATCGAAAGCCCCCGGTGCAGGGGATCCGCGATCAGGTCCCAGGCTCGGCTGATCGAACCGCCGAGCACGATAACCTCGGCGCCGAAGCGATTCATCCACGGCCCGAGCACCCGGCCCAGCAACTCGAACGCGGTGTCGAACACCTTCGCGGCAGTCGCGTCCCCAGATCGGGCCAGGTCTGCGATCTCGCGGACGTCGGGCTCGTCGGATCGGCTTGCTAACTCCGCGAACCGGCGCCGCAGGGCCCGGCGTGACACCAACTCCTCCAGGGGACGGCCCTCGTGAAAGAGCAGGTGCGCCTCGGCGTCCGGCGGCACATCCGGACCGCTGTCGATCACCTGCCCGTCGGCCAGGAACGCCGATCCGATACCGGTGCCGAGCGTCACCGCGGCACTTCTCGACGTTCCACGGGCCTGTCCCGCTAGCCACTCACCCACCAGAAAGGCACTGGCATCGTTGATGAAACTGATCGATCCGGGCCGATTCGGCATCGCGGCCAGGAGTTCGCGCCGGACGTCGATGCCATGCAGCGAATCGAACTTGCCCACGCCGACGTACCAGGCGATTCCGGCGCTGTAGTCGAACGGTCCCGGCATCGCCACGCCCCAGTCGGATCCGGGGTCGGCGTCCAGGGCGGCAGCCGCGGCCGCGAATTCCTTTATCAACACGGCTGAATCAGCTCGCCCGTCGAGTTCCCGCCGGACGGCGGCGGACACCTGCCACTCTTGCGGGTGGACCCACGCCGCAGTGACATGCGTCCCGCCGACTTCGAGAATGGGGATAGCCGTCACGACCTGCCCAGTTTCAGCAGCGCATTCTCGACTACCTCGGCCAGGGACGGGTGTATCCAGTACTGGCCGGTTGCGATATCGCTGACCCGTTGACCGAACGACATCGCCTGGATCAAGGGTTGAATCAGGTTCGAGGATTGATAGCCCATCAGGTGTGCTCCGAGCAGCAAGCCCGACTGCGGATCAGCGACCAGCTTGCAGATGCCGGTCGCGTCCTCCATCGCCCAGCCGTAGGCAGTATCGCCGTAACGCTGGGTCGCGGTCAGGTACTCGATGCCCTGCAACCGCGCTTCCTCCTCGGTGATGCCCACAGTCGCTAGCTGAGGATGCGTGAAAACCGCTGACGGGACGAAGCGGTGATCGAACTCGCGGAGCCTGTCGGGGTGCGCCAGGTTGTGGGCGACCACCCTGGCCTCGTGATTGGCGACGTGCTTCAGCTGAAATGGCGAGGACACGTCACCCAGTGCCCAGACACCGGCCGCCGTAGTTCGTCCGTAGGCGTCCACCACGACCCGGCCGTCGGGATGGGTTTCGATACCGGCGGCGCTGAGTCCCAGGTCGGCGGTGTTGGGACGGCGTCCCGTGGCAACCAGCAGCACATCACCTTCCGCGCTCGATCCATCCGACAGCTCAAGGCGAATCTCGTCCGGTACGCCTGACACCCGCTCGACCGTCGCACCGAGCCGCACGTCCCATTGCCGGCGGGCCTCGTCGGTGAAGGCACTCGCTATCTCGTGATCGAGGTGCCGCAGCAGCATCTCACCGCGGCCGACGACGGTCACCGCCACGCCGAGGGAGGAGAAGACGTGCGCGAACTCGGCAGCGATGAAGCCACCGCCGAGAATCACAAGCCGTTGCGGCAACTTGTCGATGCGCATGACGGTGTCCGAGGTGTGAAATGGCAGCCCCGAATCTTGAACCTCCGGCGGGATAACGGCATGCCCGCCGGCCGCGATGACGATCTGATCGGCCGTGAAGGAGTCAGCAGTACCGTCGACCGAAATCCTGTTCGGCGCGGCGAAGCGACCATGTCCGGAGAACAACGTCGTGGTCGCGCTTGACATCCGGTATTGCTTGCCGGCTTGTGAGATGGGATCGATCCTGCCGAAGATCCGATCCCGGATGTCGAGCCACCGCACCGAATCGATCGTCGAATCCACGCCGTAACGAGCGGAATCGCGGATCGAGGCGGCGACATCGGCTGCGTAGACATACATCTTCGTCGGTATGCAGCCGACGTTGAGGCAGGTGCCGCCGAAGATGCCGTCCTCGACCAGGGCTACCCGCTTGCCGTCGAAGTCTGGGGTCAGAATGGAGTTACCGGAGCCGGTACCGATGATGGCAAGGTCGAAGTCGGACACTCAATCAGCGTACTGAGCAACGTCGGAGGCACTAGGGCGAAGGCGCCGGTTCGAGATCAGCAGCACTGCTGTGAAGGTCGTCAGCGGCACCACCAGCACCAGGGCGATGGCGCCGATCAACCCCGCCGCGATCTCAGGACCGAGCGCGTCACCGGTCAACACGTCACCCACGGACTGTCCCGTGATCACGAAGAGCAGCAACAGCGGCAGGGCAGACCCCGCGTAGGCGAAAACCAGCGAATACACGGTGGACGCGATGTGGTCACGGCCGATCCGCATCGCCGCGGAGAACACGCGGCGCCGACTCGCGGCCGGGTCCGCGGCCGCGAGTTCGAAAACCGCCGAGGCTTGGGTCACTGTGACGTCGTTGAGCACGCCGATCGCACCGATGACCGCACCGCAGAGCAGCAGTCCTGACACCGAGGACCGAGAGCCGAGCAGTTGCAGCATGGTGCCCTCTTCATTCGAGGTTCCGGTGAACCGCAGCGCGCTGACCGAAACCGCCGCCAGAAGCGCGGCGATAGCCATGCCAGCCAGGGTTCCGATGAGCGCTGCACCCGTCCGGACGGACACGCCATGGGCGAGCGGCAGCACTGCCAGCGTGATGGCAGCACCGCCGACCAGCGCGACCAGGGTTGGCGATTCGCCAGCCAGCAAGGCGGGCAGGACGAACCAGACCAGGCCCGCGCCGGCGATCGCCAATCCGAGCATGGCCGCCAGCCCGCGCAGCCGCCCGGTGACCAATACCACGATCACGAAGACGGCAGCCAGCAACAGCAGTGGTCCGCGGCGCTCGACATCGGCGAAGGCGTAGACCGCTCCCGCACCCGAACCTTGCCGGCCCATCCGAATATGCTCGCCGACCTCTAGCTTGGGGTCGGTCGCGCCGGGCAGAAAGGTCAGCTGGGTGTCGCGTCCACGATCGGGGCCGTCGGTGACCCGCACCGTCACGACGACCGTGCAGGAGCGCTGAGCGACCGCGCAGTCCTGCAGCCGGGTGGCCGTCACGGTGCCGTGCGCGACCTCAGCCGATCCAAGCCGGACGGTGGATGGGCGCGCTGGCCACAGCAACACCAGCCCAACGAGCACCGCTGCGCTGACGACGGCGACGGCCACCACCAGCGCGCGGCGGTGGCCAGCCTCATCGGCGGGCCCTGGGCGACGCGAATGCGAGTGAGCAGCCACGTTGCGATCCTGCCAGCGCGGGTTGGTGTGTCGGCCAGCGGAGGTTGGGGTACCTGTTAGCGCCGGTTGGGCTGTTCGTCAGCGCAGGGTGGGGTGCCTGTTAGCGCCGGTTGGGATGCCCTCGACGCGTCATGACGCATCCTGGCTATACCAACCGGCGGACCCCCGTCCCGCCCCCGCCTTCGTCGGTGATCAACACACGTTTCGCTATAACAGCAGCAGACGCGAGTTGATCTTGGCTGGTTTGAGCGCGCGAGCACTCGGCCTGTTTCGGTAACGGTTCGCGGCGCGCCTTAGCTGCGGCAAGCGCTCAGTCGGCCAGGTCGGCGAGTTCCTGTTCGGCTTCGGCCAGCTCACCCTGGCTCCGGCGCACTTCGAAACGGGCCTCGTCCAGAGCCCGCCTGGCTTCGTCGATGCGGGCCTGCAATTCCTCCAGCCGCTCAGCCTTCGAACGCTCCGTGTCCCGGGCTCGGGCAAGCTTTTTTGTCGCTACCGCAACGCCACGCTCGGCTCCGGCGCGCAACCTGCGGCGATCCTCCGACCGGCCCTGCTCGGCGCGGTCCTGCTCGGCACGGTCCTGCTCGGCACGGTCCTGCTCGGCGCGGTCCTGCTCGGCACGGTCCTGCTCGGCACGATCCTGCTCGGCGCGGTCCCGCTGCGAAAGCCGCGCTACGCGTCCCTCTTCGGCAGGAAACCCACCCGAACGCCGCTCGTCCGCACCCCGCGGGTCCGGCCGTCGCTCGACTGGACGGCCCTGGGGCTTGGGATCGGGCACCACTGCGAGGTCAGGGCGCCCGACCGGGCCGAAGCCGTCCCATCGCACGGCCTTGACGAGCATGCCCCCTCGCAGGCCCTCTGCCGTCTCTGGATCGGCGAGCGCCGCGGACAGCGTGGCCGTCACCTCCTCCTGCACCGCCGCGCTGGGCCGCTGTCCGGTCGCGGAGAAGGCCTGACGCGCCAGTGCGTCGATCATGGCCCGGCGGCGCGGCGCGAGATCTCGCAACTGCCCGCCGTCAAGACTTTCTTGGGCGGCTCGAAGTTCCTGGCCCAACTCGACCAGTTCCTCCACGAGTTCGGGATGCTCGCGAGCAAGGCTGTTGACCGTCCACGCGCTCACCGTCGGCTTACGCAGTCCGGCTATCTGCTTGGCGGCGTTCGCCTCGCCCTGTTCCTTGGCCGCCGTGGCCAGGGCGGCGCGGCGGTCGATGAAGGCCGAAGGGTCCAGCGAATACAGTTCCGCCGCGGCCCGCGAGACGAGGTCAGCTCCTGCTACCGGCATATCGCCATCTTGCCCGTGGTCAGAAGCCGGCACGACTCGCTGCAGACCCGCCAGGCCCCGATAGGCGGGTGAAACGGCCATTCGGTCATCTCGTTTTGGGAATTTTGAGGTTCTTTCGCCACTTCAGCGTCATGTTCGCGGACTTCGAACGTTCCTAAGGCGGTGGGCACCTCGCGGTGCCTCGTCGTCTGTCGTCTTCACACGGGGAGAAGCACTGTGTCTATTCGTTCGCGATTGGTCGGATTGGGCATCGCCGGCCTGTTGATAACCGGGCTGATGACCATCGGCCTGGGGCTGGTCGGTACCGCGACAGCTGCTGTCATCCCCGGAGCGATCACGTCGGTAACGACGACTTCAACCACGGTCGGCCAGTGGGACGAGGTCGACTTCGACTGCACCTGGGCAGTTCCCGACAACTCCCAGCCAGGTGACACCTTCACCCTGCAGTTGCCGCCGCAGCTGGCCTGGTTCGGCAACGCGAACTTTTCGCTGCTGAGCCCCAGCGGCGAGTCGGTGGCTACGGCGCACGCCAACAGCGATGGGTCAGTGGTCTTCACGCTGACCGACTTCGTCGCGACGCACCCGCGCAACGTGCACGGCGACTGCACTTTCAGCACCCTGTACACGGCAGTACAGACCCAACCTGGTCCTGAGAATCTCGAATTCACCGTCGGCTCGCAGGTCATCAGGGTGCCGATCGTCGATGCCGGGCCGTGCACGACCGGTTGCACGCCGAGCCAGACCGCGACCAAGGACATGTGGTGGACCGACGGCTTTCAGAACGGCCTTCAATCCGTCATCAAGACTCCGCGGACCCTCCAGCCGACAAACTCGGTGACGATCACCGACACCGCCGGGGCCGGCATGGCGCTGGACTGCACGTCGATCGCGACCACGGTCGGCCGGTTCGTCAACGCCAACGGTTTCGTAACCACCCCGACGGACACCGCCCGCTTCCCCGCATCGGCAACCTGTAGCGCCGCCTCGGCCACCGCGACCTGGACCGGCCTGCCCCCGGGCGAACAAGCTGAATTGTGGATCCGGGCAACGATCACCGACCCGTCGCTGACTGAGTACCGCAACACCGGCACCGTCACGATCAACGGCATCCCGACGCCCGTATCAGCCGTGCAGAAGCGGACGACGGCGACCGGCAGCGGCAACGGAAGCGACGCTCCTACGACGTCTGCACCGACTACCCCGGCCCCCACTACGCCGGCCCCGACCACACCCGCACCGACCAGCCCCTCCACCTCGCAGGTGAACAACGCGCCTACCCCGCCGAGTTCGACGACGCCCACCACGCCCACCACGGCTGCGGTGTCGAGCCCGCCCGCCGGACCCACCTCCAGCGCGACGCCGCCCGCAGCAGCTCTGGCGACGACCGGTTCCGGGCCCGGCGCCGGTATCGCGCTGGCAAGCGTGCTGCTCGCCAGTGGCGCAGCGCTGATGCTGACGGCCAGACGAGCCCGCCGCAGGCACTGACCTCGAAGGGCGGCTTCTACCGGGTAACTGCGGGCAAGGTTGCCCGGTAGAAGCCGTTGATGTGAGCCTCGACGAGCTGGGCGGCTCGCTCGCCGTCACCGTCCTGGATCGCCGCGAGCAGGTTGCGGTGTTGCCTGCGCAGCTTTCGAGCCATGGCGGGCCAATCAGGTAGCTCGGGCACCGCTGCCATCACATAACCGTGGATGGCGCCGCGCAGCGACGTCATGATCGCCGCCACCACATCGTTGCCCGTCGCGTGCGCGAGCGCGACGTGGAATTCAGCGTCGAGCAGGTGAAACTGCTCGGCGTCGATATCCGGGTCGTCCGCCGCGTCGAGCAAGGATCCGGCGATCCGGAGTGCGGCCTGGTCCGCGCGGCGCGCCCCTTCACGCACAGACCACGTCTCGATCAAGAGCCGGGTTTGCACGATGTCCTCGACGGGCAGGCTGCTCGACGCGAGATGGAGCCTGAGGGCGGAAGTCATGCCGACGGCAGCGTCCGCCACGACTACGGCGCCGGAATCAGGCCCGCTTCCGACAGCGGTGCGAATCAGGCCCATCGCTTCGAGTACCCGGATGCCCTCGCGAACAGAGGAGCGGCTGACACCGAGGGATTCCGCGAGCGCGCGCTCCCCATCCATCCGGCTGCCCACCCGCAGGCGCCCCGCCCGCAGCTCATCCTCCACGTGCCGGACGACGAGCTCATGCGTCCGTTGCCGGATATCGGCACTCACAACCCGTCCCCCTCATCTGGTGTGGTCAGACCACATACTCTATGGTCGGACCACAGGAGGTGGCAATGCGCGTCGCGCTCTTCATCACGTGCCTGGCGGACGGGCTTTATCCCGACGTCGCCAAGGCGACAGTGGGGCTGCTCGAACGCTTGGGGCACGAGGTCGAGGTGCCCCTGCAACAGTCCTGCTGCGGTCAGATGCACATCAATACCGGCTATCCCCGCGAGGCAGTACCGCTGATTCGCAACCACGTGGACGCCTTCGCCGGCTACGACGCGATCGTGGCGCCGAGCGCCTCGTGCACGGCGTCCATCCGGCACCAGCACGGCGAGGTGGCGAGCAGCATCGGCGACGCGTCCTTGATCGCGAGCACAGCCGAGATCGCCGCGCGCACGTATGAGCTTTCAGAATTTCTCACCGATGTGCTCGAGGTGACCGACGTCGGCGCCTACTACCCCCACCGGGTGACCTACCACCCCACCTGCCACTCGCTGAGGTTGCTGCGCGTCGGGGACCGGCCGCTGCAGCTGCTCCGGCAGGTACGCGGGATCGATCTCGTCGAGCTTCCGGACGCCGAATCGTGCTGTGGGTTCGGCGGCACCTTCGCCCTGAAGAACCCGGACGTCTCGACCGCGATGCTCGCCGACAAGATGCAGAACGTGTTGCAGACCCGCGCCGAAGTGTGCGCGGCCGGCGACTCGTCCTGCCTGATGCACATCGGCGGCGGCCTGTCGCGTCTCAAGGTCGGGGTGCGAACGGTGCACCTGGCCGAGATCTTGGCCTCGACGTGATGAGCAGTCGCGACGTGATGAGCAGCCTCGATCGCTCCGCAGGATTCCAAGCCACGAAGGAGAGCAGGACGTGACCTTCCTCGGTATGCCGGCGGCCTCGCTCACCGGCGGCAACCTCGATGGCGAACAGCCCTTCCCAGAGGCGGCGCGGCTCAGCGTCGGCAATGCTCAGCTACGACGAAACCTCGGCGCCGCCACGCACACAATTCGTGGCAAGCGGGCGGCCGTCGTCAGCGAGCTGCCGGATTGGCAAGAGCTTCGCGCGGCCGGGGCAGCCATCAAGGATGACGTGCTCGCCAACCTCGAGCGCTACCTCCTTCAACTCGAGCAGCAGGTCACAGCTCGCGGTGGCACCGTCCATTGGGCTCGCGACGCGCAAGAGGCCAATCGCATCGTCACGGATCTGGTAAAGGCGACCGGGGCCAGCGAGGTCGTCAAGGTCAAGTCCATGGCCACCCAGGAGATCGGCCTGAACGAGGCGCTCGAACAAGCCGGCATCGAGGCGTTCGAGACCGACCTGGCCGAACTCATCGTGCAGCTGGGCCATGACAAGCCGAGCCACATCCTGGTACCTGCCATCCATCGCAATCGCAGCGAGATCCGCGAGATCTTCCTGCGCGAGATGCCCGACGTCGATCCCGCGTTGACCGACGTTCCCGCGGCCCTTGCCGAGGCGGCGCGCGGCCACCTGCGGCGCAAGTTTCTCACCGCCGAGGTTGCGATCAGCGGGGCCAACTTCGCGGTCGCTGAGACCGGCACCTTGGCCGTGGTGGAATCCGAGGGCAACGGCCGGATGTGCCTTACCCTGCCGAAGACGCTGATAACGGTGATGGGCATCGAGAAGCTCGTTCCGACCTGGCGCGATCTCGAGGTGTTCTTGCAGCTGCTTCCGAGGTCCTCCACCGGTGAGCGGATGAATCCGTACACCTCGATGTGGACGGGCGCGGTGGAAGGCCAGCAATTTCACCTCGTGCTGCTGGACAACGGCCGTACCGCCACGCTGGCCGATCCGCAGGGCCGCAGTGCGCTGCGCTGCATCCGCTGTTCGGCGTGCCTCAACGTCTGCCCGGTCTATGAACGGGCCGGCGGGCATGCCTACGGCTCGGTCTATCCCGGCCCGATCGGTGCGGTGTTGAGCCCGCAGCTCACCGGGGTGGATCGCAACCCGTCCCTGCCCTACGCATCCACCCTGTGCGGTGCGTGCTACGACGTCTGCCCGGTGGCCATCGACATTCCTTCGATGCTCGTTCACCTGCGGGCCCGGGTGGTCGATGACAAGCGCGAGCAGCACCGTCTGCCGTCTCCCGAGCAGGCCGCCATGGCCGCGGCCTCCTGGACCATGCGCGACTCGCGCCGGTGGACTCGCGCGCTGCGAGCCGTCCGACTGAGCAAGCCCTTGCGGGGATGGCGATTGCTGCCGCCGCCGCTGTCGAGTTGGATCTCTTCGCGAGACCTGCCGGCAGCGCCCGCGCAGAGCTTCCGCGACTGGTGGACCGAGCGGGAGAAGAGCCGCGATGAGTGACGTCACAGCAACCGCCAGGGCCGAGATCCTCGACCGGATCCGCCGGGCGACCAGCGACCGGCCGTCCCCGCAGCCGATCGTGCGCAACTACCGAACGGCCGGCACAACCGAGGCCGACGTGGAACTGTTCGTCGACCGGCTCGTCGACTATCGAGCCACCGTGCACCGCGGAACCCCCGATCAGATCGAGGCGATCCTGGCCGCACGGGGCATCGCACAGGTCATCGTCCCGGACGGGTTCGACCAGAGCTGGCTTCCCACCATCGGGCAACTGCGAGAGCCACTCGGCATCACGGAGCTGGACAGCGCGGCCGGGGTGGTCACCACCTGCGCGGTCGCGGTTGCCGAGACGGGGACGATCGTGCTCGATGCCGGACCTGGCCAGGGGCGACGCGCGCTGAGCTTGATACCGGACTACCACCTGGTGGTCGTGCGGGCCGAGCAGATCCTCGCGAGCGTCCCGGACGCGATCGCCGTGCTGGACCCGACCCGTCCCCTCACCTGGATCAGCGGACCGAGCGCTACCAGCGATATCGAGTTGAAGCGGGTAGAAGGCGTGCACGGCCCGCGAACCCTCGACGTGCTGCTACTGACGTGATCCGGATGAGGTCTATGGTCGAGGGATGGACCTCATGCCGGGGCTCCTGCCGTGACGCGGCCTGCTGCTGGTGAGCCTGAGCGCCGACCCACCGGCCCGCCCGACGGTGACGGCAGGCACCGCGATTATGCCGACTACCACGACCCGCTCGCCGGCATCGGCGGTGCGCCGCCCGCATACAGCGCACTGACGCTCCGATTGGTTCTCGCTGCCTTCGGGCTGGTTGTCTGCGGGATCGGCGCGCTCGTGCTCGCCATTGCCGGTGCTCCCGTTGCCTTCGTGGTATTCCTCGCTGTCCTCGCCCTCATCGCGGCGGTGGATATCGTGGTGATCGTGCGCCGCAAACGCCGCGGCGAGCCAGGCTGACGCTGGGGCTGAACAGCAACCACCGATCGGCCGCAGGTAAATACCGGATCGCTGGAACCAAGCGATCCCTATGAAGAGACCTCCATGTCGAGAGTCCTGTGTCGAGAATTCCGGCGCTGAGAATCCTGGTACCGAGAAAGCCGGGACAGAGCTAGCGCTAACGAGCAGAGGAGCTGACCACCGTGCCGATTCCGCCCGCGATCACTTCCATCTACCAGCACCGCGGCCCGTTTGCGACCGTGTACTTCGATGCCACCCATGCCGACGAGCGTGGCTCTGCCGAAGTGGAGTTGCGCTGGCGTGGCCTTCGCCAGAGCCTGCTCGATGCGGGGGCCGACCCCCGATCGGTCACGGCCATCGCGGCCAAGGGCGGCGCGCACCGCGACGCGGCAGGCAGGCGCGGGCAGGTCCTGGTCGCGGCAGCTGATGGCACCCTCTGCTTCGACGAGGTGCTTCCCCAGCCGCCCGCAAGGGAACTCGCCCGCTGGGCTCCGCTACCGCACCTGGTTCCCTACCTCGCGCAGCGAGCGCCCGATATTGCCTACGTGCTCGTCGTGGCTGACCGCAAGGGTGCCGATATCTATGCCGCATCGTCGGAGATCGCAGCCCAGCAGCGCAGGCCCGAGCACTCGGTCGTCCAGGGCGAGGTGAGTTTTCCGCTGCACAAGACGGCCACCAATGACTGGTCCGAAGCGCATTTTCAGCGGAGGGTGGAGAACTCCTGGGCCAGGAATGCCGGGGACGTCGCAGCGGAGTCGGCTCGGCAGGTCGCGCGAGTCGCCGCGGAGCTGGTCGTCATCGCCGGCGATGAACGCGCCCGCGCCCTGATAAGCGATGACCTGCGACGGCTGCTGCCGCCTGGTGTGCAGCTCGATAACGTCGCCGAAGGCGGCAGGGCACCGGGCGCGGCACAAGAACCGCTCGACGAGGCAGTGCGGGCGGCGGTCCTGCGGCAGGCGTCGAAGCAGCGCCGGCAGCTTCTGGAAAGCCTGCAGGAACAGCTCGGCCGGGCGAACCGGGCTGCGGCCGGAATCGAGCCGGTGTTGCAAGCCCTGCAGCGGGCGCAGGCCCAGACGGTGGTTCTCTCCGACGACCCGTCCTCGACGCTGACCGCGTGGATCGGTCCCGAACCCACCCAGCTGGCACGAGAGCGGTCCCAGCTGATCGACCTCGGCGTGCGGGAGCTCGTCGAGGACCGCCTTGACGCGGCGATCCTGCGGGCCGCCGCGGAGTCCGGCGGGGATTTGGTGATCACCCCGAACGCCCACGATTACCTGCCCAATGGAGTGGCGGCGCTATTGCGTTACAGCGATGCCACGACCGTGCATTGACGTGCTGCGGCCCGTCGGCGCCGCGTGCCATTAGTCGTACTGGCCGGACAAGCCCGCAGTGGGCAATGTTCGGCTTCCGCGATACGGTGGCAATGCTGAGCGCCCAGCATTGCGATCAAGGCGACGAGCTTCCACATCGATGCGAGCTCGCCAGGCCGTAGGTGGCTACGGAGTAACCGATGAACCAACCATCCCAGCAGCAAGAAGTCCCTGGAACCCAGCAGGAGATGACGCCCGTCCCCGATAGCGGTGAGCAGAGCTACCGCGGATCGGGCAAGTTGGTGGGCAAAGCAGCGGTGATCACCGGCGGGGACAGCGGCATCGGCCGCGCGGTGGCGATCGCGTACGCCCGCGAGGGTGCTGACGTCCTGATCTCCTATCTCAGCGAGGACGACGACGCCAAGGACACCGCATCGCTGGTGACCGATGCGGGGCAGAAGGCCGTGCTGGTTAAGGGCGACCTTTCCGATCCTCAGCACTGCCGCGACATCATTTCCAAAGCCGTGGAGGAATTCGGCAAGCTGGACATCCTCGTCAGCAACGCGGCTTTCCAGATGACGCACGAGTCTTTGGAGGAAATCCCTGACGAGGAATGGGATTACACGCTCGCCACGAATATCTCGTCCATGTTCCATCTCTGCAAGGCGGCCGTCCCGCACATGCCCGCCGGCTCCTCGATCATCGGAAGCTCCTCGGTGAACTCCGATATGCCCTCGCCGACACTTGCGCCCTACGCCGCGACCAAGGCAGCCATTGCGAACCTCTGCGCGAGCCTGGCTCAGCTGCTCGGGCCGAAGGGCATCCGGGTCAACAGCGTCGCGCCAGGACCGATTTGGACGCCGTTGATCCCGGCCACGATGCCGGAGGAGAAGGTGGAGAAGTTCGGAAGCGACACGCCTCTGGGACGTGCGGGGCAGCCTGCCGAGCTCGCGCCGGTGTACGTGCTGCTCGCCTCCGATGACGGCAGCTACATCTCCGGAGCGCGGATTCCCGTCACCGGCGGCCGTCCCATCCTGTGATCCTCCCCCTTATTTCCATGATCAACTCACGTTTCGTGCTGCGATAGCGACACGAAACGTGAGTTGATCTCGGGATGGGGATGTCGCGTTGAACCGGCTCGCGCGGCCTGCGAGACTTCGCCGGTGACCGAACTCAACTACTCCGAGTCCATCTTCGTCGCCACCAGTCCCGAAGAGCTCTGGGACATCGTGTCGGACGTGACCCGCATGGGCGAATGGAGCCCTATCTGTCGGGCTTGCTGGTGGGACGAGGGCAGCGGCCCGCAAGTGGGCAGCTGGTTCACCGGCCGCAACGAAACGCCTGATCGGGTATGGGAAACCCGGTCGCGAGTCATCGCCGCGGAGCGAGGCCGCTCATTCGCCTTCGAGGTGGGGAAAGCCTGGACGCGGTGGAGCTACACCTTCACGCCGACCAGCGGCGGCACCACGTTGACCGAGAGCTGGGCGTTCTTGCCGGCCGGTGTCGCCGGCTTCGGCGAGCGCTACGGCGAGGAAGCAGAGGCCCAAATCGCAATCCGATCAGAGGCCGCCCACGTCGGAATTCCGATCACGCTCGCCGCGATCAAGAAGTCAGCGGAGCACCCGTAACCCTCAACCCCCCGCTCTGCCCCGACCCTCAACCCCCCGCTTTGGGCGTCTGGAACTACCCCGGCGGATGCCAATTTGAGGGATTTCCAGACTCCCAAAGCGGTTCAGGGCAAGCGGAAGTGCAGACTAGGGACCGTGGACCGGGCAGAGCTACGGGGCTGGATCGAAGATGCCCTCGGCCGCCACGAACGCGATGTCCGCGAACGCGACGAGGACGTCACGAGCAGCACCGTCGCCGAGATCGTCGACGCGATCTGGGGGCGCCTTCCGCTGCAGGTTCGTCGAGCGACCACGCGGGCCGACGTCCAGGCGAGCCTGACCATGCTGACTCTGCGCCATGGCTTAGCCACCCGATCAGGAGGTGGCACGACTCATCCGGGATCCGAAACCACGCCTGAACTCGACACGTGAGCGCTGCCCCCAACCCCCGCTTTGGGCGTCTGGAACTACCCCCGCGGAGGCCAATTTGGGGGATTTCCAGACGCCCAAAGCGTGGCAGGCGCCGGCACGGCGGTATGCCATCGAGGACGGAGGCCCTAGCGTGACATCCATGGCTGATCATCACGGCGCGGCCCACGACGATGAGTCGCAGGCGCACCTCGCGGAGTTGCTGGACCTGGACGCCGAGGTGCTCTGCGCTTACTGGACGGACGCCCTGAGCTGGGTTCGGCGCGCGGCCACCGGCACGGCCCGGGTGCGGATCCTCGACCTGGGCGCCGGCTCCGGGACCGGGACGATCCCGCTGGCGCAGCGTTTCGGCGACGCCGAGGTCATCGCGGTGGACACCTCGGAGGAGATGCTCAGGCGTATCCGCGTCAAGGCCCTGGACCTTGGCCTGGCCGGTCGGGTCCGAACCGTCCGGGCCGACCTCGACGTCGTGTGGCCCGCCTTCGAGCCCATCGACCTGACGTGGGCCTCGATGTCGCTGCACCACCTCACCGACCCTGACGAGGTACTCGGCCAGCTGTTCACGACGATGCGATCAGGAGGGCTGGTGGCCGTCGCCGAATTCTCCGAACACCTGCGCTTTCTGCCGCACGATCTCGGATTCGGGCGGCCTGGGCTCGAGGAGCGCTGCCTCGCCGCTCTCAGCGAGGAACACGCCCATTCCCTCCCGGAGCTCGGATCGGACTGGTCCGGCCGGCTGCAAGCGGCCGGCTTTACCCTGGTCGCCGAACGCGTCTTTGCCATCGAGCTCGATCCGCGGCACGCCGGCGACAGCGCCGCTCGCTACGCCCAACGGTGGCTAGGACGCCTGAGATCCGGTGCGGCCGATCAGCTGGCCGATGAGGATTTGGAAACGCTAGGCGCGCTGCTCGACGGCGACGGTCCGCAGTCGCTGACCCAGCGGCGTGATCTTCAGATCAGGGGATGCCGGACGGTCACGCTCGCCAGGCGGCCATGACGCAGCTGATCTCGTTGTGGCGAGCGATCGGGATCAAGCCAAGCCCGTACTAGACACAATTGCGCTACTGCCGCTTTTTGCGTTCAGTCGACCGTCCAGGTCATCGCACGATGCCTCGGCTACCCCTTGACAGGGCCTCTGCCTCCGGTATTTGCTGGAGCCGCCTTAGGGAATCGAACCCTAGACCTTCTCATTACGAGTGAGACGCTCTGCCGACTGAGCTAAGGCGGCGTACACGGCGAACCGCGACCGCCAGAGTCTAGCGGGTTCGCTGGCCGAGTGTGAATCCGGTCGGGCGGGCGTGCCGTGACCACGCTGTGCCGAGCCTCAGACCATAATGAGAATTACCCACAGGTCAATCACAGACTTCGCACAGTGGGACACAAGCAAAATGCAACAATCTTTACACCGTGACTACTACCAGCTCCCAGCGCGCCTCATCCCTCGTCCGGACCGACGGCACCCCTGTCCGGGTACTGGTGGTCGATGACGAGCCCAACCTTGCCGACCTTCTCACGATGGCGTTGCGCTATGAGGGCTGGGATATCCGGACCGCCCACGATGGCCTGAACGCCGTCCGGATGGCGCGTGAGTTCAAGCCGGACGCGGTAGTCCTCGACATCATGCTGCCGGATCTCAACGGCCTCGAGGTCATGCGCAGGCTGCGGGACGACTCCCCCGAGCTTCCCGTGCTCTTCCTCACCGCCAAGGACGCGCTGGAAGATCGCATCGCCGGCCTGACGGCCGGTGGCGATGACTACGTCACCAAGCCGTTCAGCCTCGAGGAGGTTGTCGCACGGGTCCGCGGCCTGATGCGCCGTACGTCCATCGCGGCCGCGAAGAGCGGTTCGGTGCTTTCGGTCGGGGATCTCAGCCTCGACGAGGAGAGCCACGAGGTCTCACGTGCGGGCAGCGAGATCAACCTGACCGCCACCGAGTTCGAGCTGCTGCGCTACCTGATGCGCAATCCCCGCCGGGTGCTGTCCAAGGCCCAGATCCTCGACCGGGTGTGGAACTACGACTTCGGGGGCCAGGCCAACGTCGTCGAGATCTACATCTCCTACCTGCGCAAGAAGATCGACGCCGGCCGCGAGCCGATGATCCACACGCTGCGCGGTGTCGGCTACGTCCTGCGCGCTGCCGGCTGACATGCTGCCAGCGTTGGCACACCGGTCGCGCGTGAAACCACTGCGCGACTGGACGTTGCGGGCCCGCTTGATCGCGAGCCTGGTGAGCCTGCTCGTCGTTCTGTGCCTTGCTATCGGCCTGTTCACCGAAATCGCGCTCCAGCATTTTCTGATGGGCCGGCTGGACGACCAGCTGAGCGCGCAGGGCAGCAGACAGAACTTCGCCGGCCGCCTGAATCCCGGCGGCGGGGCGAGCGGGGTCGGGGCGAGCGGGGTCGGCGCCGGAACCTTCGTATGTTCAGCGGCATCCACCGACGGCCTGCTGCCCCCGGGATCTGAGATCAACACCATCGGAATGCGAATCTGCGCCGACGGAAGCGTGTCCTCACGGATTCTCGAGCAGAATGGATACCTGGCTACCAGGGCCCAGGTCAGCCAGGGCGCCATAACCGCGCTGTCGGCGGTAGCTCCCGATGCCAAGCCGCATACCGTCACGGTGCCCGGCTACGGCGACTACCGGGTCGCTGCTAGAAGGACCCCCGAAGGTGACACCTTCATCACCGGGCTCCCGCTGAACAGCGTGCGCGCGACCCTGCTCAACCTGACCGCGGTGATCACCGCCGTTACCGTGATCGGGCTTGTGCTTGCTGCCCTTCTGGGCGCCTTCATCGTCAGGCTCGCGCTGCGCCCGCTACGCCGGGTGACCGCGACCGCGAGCAAGGTCGCCGACATGTCGCTGGATGCTGGCGAGGTGGCACTGGCGGTACGAGTGACCGACGCCAACCCGCACACCGAGGTCGGGCAGGTCGGCGTGGCCCTGAACCGGATGCTGGAGAACGTCAGCGATGCACTGAACGCGCGGCATCGCAGTGAGACTCGGGTTCGGCAGTTCGTTGCCGATGCCAGCCACGAACTGCGCACGCCGCTCGCCTCCATTCGCGGCTATGCCGAACTCACCCGCCGCAGCCGGGATCAAGCCCCGCCCGACATCGCACATGCGATGAACCGGGTCGAGTCCGAGGCCAACCGGATGACCTCGATGGTGGAGGACCTACTTCTTCTGGCACGGCTCGACGCAGGCCGCCCACTGGCGCGCGAAGAGGTCGACCTCAGCCGCCTCATCGTCGATGTGATCAGTGACGCGCACGCGGCCGGCCCTGATCACAACTGGCATCTGGACCTCGGCGAGGAAACGGTGGCGGTACAGGGTGACCCCGCCCGGTTGCAGCAGGTGCTGGTCAATATCCTGGCGAACGCGCGGACTCACACGCCCGCTGGTACGAACGTGTGGACCTCCCTTACGGAGCAGGGCAATCTCGCCATAATCCAGATGCGCGACGACGGTCCGGGGATCCCGCCCAGCCTGATGCCCGAGATTTTCGAACGGTTCTCGCGCGGTGAGGAATCGCGATCCCGGGTCGCAGGCAGTACCGGACTTGGACTCGCCATCGTGGCGGCCGTCGTTGCCGCTCACGGCGGCCAGATCGCGGTGCGCAGTAGGCCGGGCGAAACCATCTTCACCGTGACGCTCCCGATGCATGGGTACCGTCAAGCAAGCTCACAGAGTCCGGCAAGCTCCACCGGGCACGTTCTTCAGGTATGACCTCAGAAACCCTTGTGGCACCGGGGGATTCCTCGGCTGCTAGCCGCACACTGATCTCCGTCCGGCAGCGCTGGGCGGACCGTGGCCGTTCACTGGTTCGCGGACGGACGGACGACCCAGCATGGGTGCGTCCCAGTTTGCTCGCCCTCCTGCTCGCCACGGCGTTGCTCTATCTCTGGGGCCTTGGAGCGTCCGGCTGGGCGAACTCGTTCTACTCTGCCGCCGTTCAAGCGGGATCTACCAGCTGGAAGGCCATGTTCTTCGGCTCTTCTGATGCGGCCAGCTCGATCACCGTCGACAAGCCGCCAGCTGCACTCTGGATCATGGCCCTGTCCGTACGGCTGTTCAGCCTGAGCTCGTGGAGCATTCTCGTTCCGCAGGCATTGGAGGGCGTCGCCGCGGTGGGAGTGCTCTACCTTGCTGTGCGGCGCACCTCGGGCATCCAAGGAGGTCTCATCGCCGGTGCCGTACTTGCCGCGACCCCGGTGGCAGCGCTGATGTTCCGCTTCAACAACCCGGACGCGCTCCTGGTGCTGCTCATGACAATCGCGGCGTACGGCGTCATAAGGGCCATCGAGAACGGCTCGACGAGATGGCTGCTGGCCGTGGGCGCGCTTATCGGATTCGGCTTTCTCACCAAGCAGTTGCAAGCCCTGCTCCTGGTGCCCGCGTTCGCCTTGGCGTACCTCATCTGCGCGCCGACGACTGTCCGCCGACGCATCGTGCAACTCCTCTACGCCGGCGGCACGATGATCGCCGCGGCCGGATGGTGGATCGCCATCGTCCAGTTGACGCCTGCTCGATATCGCCCTTTCATCGGGGGCTCCCAGCACAATTCGATTCTTGAGCTCACCCTCGGCTACAACGGCTTCGGACGGCTGACCGGCAACGAGACCGGCAGCGTCGGCGGCGGTGGCAATGCCGCCGGACGTTGGGGAAGCACCGGATGGAGCCGGCTGTTCGGCAGCGAGATGGGCGGTGAGATCGCCTGGTTGCTCCCCACTGCCCTGATCTTGCTGGGCATCGGCTTCTGGTTCACGCGCCGCGCCCCGCGTACCAACGCGGTCCGCGCCGCACTCATCGTCTGGGGTGGCTGGCTCGTCGTCACCGCCCTCACCTTCAGCTATGCCAAGGGAATCATCCACCCGTATTACACCGTAGCCCTCGCCCCCGCGATAGGAGGCGTGATCGGCGTCAGCGTGGCGGGGCTCTGGCGGTTGCGGCATGACGTCATGGCGAACCTCCTGCTCGGCCTCACCGTCGCCGTGACCGTCTGCTGGCAGTTCGTCCTGCTGAATCGCGTAGCCGCGTGGCAGCCGTGGCTGCGTTATTCGGTGCTCGTTGCGGGTATCGCGACCGCATTGCTGCTCATCGTTGCATCGCGGCTTGCCCCGAAGGTATCGACCGCGGTTGCCTCCGTTGCCCTGGTTGCCGCCTTGGCCGCGCCCACTGCCTACTCGATCGCGACGGCGGCCACTCCGCATAGCGGCGCTATTCCGAGCGCGGGGCCGGCCGGTTTCACCAGCAGCATCGGCGGCGGGCCGGGCGGCGGAAGGCCTTTCGGCGGCGGCCGAAACGGCACGCCTCCCGGCGGATTCCGTAGTGGATTCGGCGGCGCTCAGGGTGGATTGGCAGGTAGCGCTCAAGGTGGATTGGCAGGTGGCGGCACTGGTTCGCGGGCCGGCGGCGGTACAGGTGCACAGACCGGCGGTGGCCGGACTGGTGGCGCGGGCGGGCTTCTGGACGCGAGCGCTCCCTCCGCAGCAGTCGTCGCCGCGCTGAACGCGAATTCCACCAAGTACACCTGGGTTGCCGCCGCGGTGGGGTCCAACAGCGCAGCGGGCTTCCAGCTGGCAACGGGCAAGTCCGTGATGCCGATCGGCGGCTTCAACGGAAGCGATCCGTCGCCGACACTTGCCGAATTCAAGGCCGACGTGGCCGCAGGCAAGATCCACTACTTCATCGCCAGCGGTGGCAGGTTCGGCGCCCAGTCTGGGGGCAGCGACGCCGCCTCCTCAATCACCAGTTGGGTGCAGAGCACTTTCACCGCGACCACTGTCGGCGGAGTGACCCTGTACGACCTGACGGCCTGACTTTCCCTATCCCGATCGTGCAATTCCTGGCGGCAAGCGCTGCCAGAGGTTGCACGATCGGGGTTTTTTATCTAAAGGAAGGCCACAGGCGTGGCACAAGGACCGGCAAGCGTGCCAGCAGAAGCTCTACTCATGACCTCGCTGGCCCAGCCGAACGTTGCTGTCTCATCCGCTGGTCGGCAGCGCCCGACCCTGGATGTCACCATCCCCGTCTACAACGAGGAACGCGATCTCGCTCAGACTGTCCGCTTGCTGCACGCGCACCTTTCCCGTTACTTTCCCTACCAATACGTCATCACCATCGCCGACAACGCGAGCACCGACTCGACCCCCCGGCTCGCGGCCCAGCTCGCCACCGAGCTCGACAACGTGCGCCACGTGCGACTCGAGCAGAAGGGCCGCGGACGTGCCCTGCGGACGGTGTGGCTTGCTTCGGACGCCGACGTGCTCGCGTACATGGATGTCGACCTGTCCACAGATCTCAGCGCCGTCCTGCCGCTGGTCGCTCCGCTGATCTCGGGCCACTCCGACATCGCCATCGGCTCCCGGCTGTCCCGGCACAGCAGGGTCGTCCGCGGAGCTAAGCGGGAGCTGATCTCGCGCTGCTACAACCTGATTCTTCGATCGACCCTGCTGACCCGGTTTTCCGATGCGCAGTGCGGTTTCAAGGCGATCCGGGCCGATGTCGGCCGGCAGCTGCTGCCGCTGGTCGAAGACACCAGCTGGTTCTTCGACACCGAGCTGCTGGTGCTGGCCGAACACGCTGGCCTGCGGATTCACGAGGTACCCGTCGACTGGATCGATGACCCAGACAGCCGGGTCGACATCGTCTCGACAGCCATTGCTGATCTCAAGGGAGTGTTACGAGTGGGACGAGCGTTGGCCACCGGACGCTTGCCGCTTGCTGCGATCAGCGCGCAACTCGGCCGCCATCCATTGCGGCCGACTGATGCGGACGTGAACCCCCGCCTATTCCGCCAGCTCGTACGCTTCGCCTGCATCGGCGTCCTGTCCACGCTGGCCTACCTGGTGCTGTTCACCGTGGCTCGCGGGAGCATGGGCGCACAAATGGCCAATCTCTTCGCTTTGCTGGTGACCGCGATCGCGAATACCGCGGCAAACCGGCGGCTCACTTTTGGCATATCTGGAAGGGCCAAAGCGGCTACCCAGCAGGCTCAGGGCTTGGTCGTGTTCGTGCTGGGGCTGATTCTCACCAGCGGATCATTGGCCGTGCTACATGCCACCAGTGATCATCCGCATCCGCTGCTCGAACTGTTCACCCTCGTCGGCGCAAACCTGGCCGCGACGGTACTTCGCTTCGTACTGCTACGCCGTTGGGTCTTTCGTCGCGCGGGCTAGCGTCCTGTCGCCCCATCAATCTGCTCGCGAAGGATGTCGGCGTGCCCGGCATGGCGTGCAGTCTCAGAGGTCATATGGGCGATGGTCCAGCGCAGCGTCTTGGGCTGCCCGTCCACCGGCATCACGGCCAAGGCCGCCGGATCGCCGAGCCGGCTGATCGCCGCATCGCTATCCGCGATCGCTGCTCGGTACTGCTCAACAACGTCGACAATGCGCTGGCCCGGTTCGGCAGTCATGCCACGATCCCAATCCGGTTCGGACCCTAGTCCGGTCAGGTGATAGCCGAACCAATACCGCTCACCGTCGCACAGGTGTCGAACCAGTCCGAGCAGCGAGGTGCCTGACGGGACGAGAACTCGTCGGGCTTGCTCCTCATCGAGGCCGTCGAGCTTCTTGATCACACACTCGCGGGCGAACCTCAAGAAAGCGAGCGAAGTGTCGAGCTCGCCTGAATCCACGCGTGGTACGGATTGGCGCTGCGTTTCTGTCATGGACCGACGGTAGAACCATCGCGGACGGCGCGATACCCGAATAGTGTGCCGTCCGCGAGACCGTGCCGATTGCGCTCGGCCGACGCCCATTCGGCGGCATAGCAGTGGCCGGTTGCGGTGAAAGTACACGCAACCGGCCACGCGCTTGGGGTGCAAGTAAGGCTAGTTTGCCCCGACGACCTTGAAATCCTGGCTGACGAAAATGTGGTGAGGCCAGTTGACACCGATGTAGTGAACCTCGAACTCGCCATTGCTCAGCTTTACTACACGGTCGACAACACCGCCGGGATAAGCGGCCAGTGCGGCTTCGGTGGCCTTGTTCGCCATCGTTCCACTGACGATCGTGCCCTCCCCTTCACTGTAATTCGCGGGGATCTGGCCATCCTGCTTCGCGGTGCTCGGCGCACCGCGCTGGAACGGCACAACTCCGGCCGCCGTGGAAGCCGCGGATCCGTCGCTGCCAGCAGCCTGAACGACGACTTGGGTGGCCGTAATGGTCGTTCCGCTCGTAGCACCCAGTACCAGGACAGGTTCACCGGCCTTGATTGCGCTGGCCGACGTCGGGGTCGTCCCATTCTGATAAGTCGTCGAGGACGCCTCGTTCACTGTTACCTTCTGACCCGCTGGGGTAGACAGGGTGAAGGTCGACGCAGATACCGTGTCAACCGTTCCAGTCGTGCCGCCGGCTGCGGGTCCAGAACGAGCGTTGGAGGCCCCGCCACCGGACGCTGGGGCGCCGGTGGAACCGCTGGCGGCGGCGTTACCTGTAGTGGGCGAGCTGGATGTGCCGAGGATGACGGTAAGTCCGATCACCGCACACACCAGCGCGGCGGCCACGATCCAGGTTGTTTTTCTTGAGAACCATCGCCTCTGGCGGGGGCTCGTTGGCTCGAAATCGTTCATGATGCGCTCCTTTCGCTGAGGCAATCCCCACAGTGAGCCGCGTTCCTTCGGGCTCTCTGTACGCCGCCTGTGACCGCAGAGTGAGGAACAATGGCGCAATGCAGGTCGGGACCCGTGACGACAAGGATCAGGGCCGGACGCGGACGATCGTGTGGTCGGTGTGTCGGAAGAAGTCCGCGAACCCGGCACGGCTGTATCGATACGCTGAAATGCAGATTCGGTTCGGCGGTCTCATGGCTGTTCGATCGCGCCGCAGGCTGTGGCGGCAGGTGGCTATCGGCTGCTGTCTGGTGTGGGCCGTCACCTCGCTCGCAGGAGCCACCGCCGCAAGTCAGGGCTCCCGCGAGGCAACTCATCTAGTGGGCGCATCATTGCGCGTGCTTCAGCTGAACCTCTGCGATAGCGGGATCGCCAGGTGCTATACGGGTCGCTCGGTCCATCAGGCCGCGGAGGTGATCCGCGCGGAGCAACCGGACATCGTCACGCTGAACGAGATCTGCCGGGACGACCTTCCCGTGCTTCAAACAGCTCTGTCCGACGCCAAGCGTGGCGGGCTGATCACGTCGGCCTTTGAAGCTGCGGTGGACCGTCGTACCGCAGCCGCGTTCCGATGCCGCAACGGCCAGCCCTATGGCGTTGGTGTCCTTGCGCGAGTCGGCCCGCAAAATCGCGGATACCGCCTCTACAGCGAGGTGTACCCGATTCAGGACACGAGGGACCCCGAGCAGCGAGTCTGGCTCTGCCTGCATGCGATCAGCGATTTCTATGCCTGCACGACGCACCTTGCCAGTACGAGTAGCACTGTTGCGCTCGGCCAATGCGGTTACCTGCTCCATACCGCCATCCCGGACCTCCGCGCGCAGGGCGGCCAGGATCCGATGGTGCTCGGCGGGGACTTCAACCTCAGCCTGGGCGGTTCGCGCGGCGCTCATGCCTGCCTACCGCCGGGATATCGTCACACAACCGACGGCGGCACCCAGTACGTTGTCGACAGCGCGGGCCTGACGGTGGCGTCCAGCCGATCGATCAGCATGCGGGGCACGACCGATCACCCGGGACTTCTAGTCGATCTGAATATCACCTAGCCAGCTATGCCAAAGACATTCCTATCACTGCAACCGGTAGCACCAGCAATAACTAGCAGATGACTAAGCGCGATACCCGATCGTAGACGGGTGATTAATTGGACGGTCTACGTTGCAGGGGAAAGCCCGGCTGGACCCGGGATTTGAGAGGATGGCGCGGTGATCAATGACGACCGGGCCGTAGTCAAGCGGGCTGCGAAGGCCATCGCTGCCGCGGCATCTGCCGAGTTGTCCGGGCTTGGCGTCCTGCGGCGAGGCAATAGCCCGCGCTACTGGTTCAACGATCGTGGCTGGTGGCGGATCAACGTGTGGTTCGAACCATCCGGCTTCAGTGTCAAGATCCGTCCATGCTTGGCTGGGCAACGAGCGTTATGGCGGCCCCTCTTTCACGGCGTGGGAGTACTCAAACAACGGGCGCAGCGCGCAGACCGGCCGAAGCCGGAACCCAACGATGCGGGTTCCGGCTCCGGCTTGCGACGCATAGGCAGTACGTCGACTCAGGGAGGGCAGGATGCAGACCGGGTCGACTGCGCTCCAACGCATCGGAACAAGGTCGGGTTGTTGACCGACGGAGCCTGCCACAAGTGGGTGGCTTGCTCGTAGTCGTAGGCGTATGGGAGCAGGGTCGCTTCGGAATACGCCGTGCCGATCATCTCCAGTCCCTCAGGATGGCGCGTGCCGTCCTGGTAGCCGGCGCGCACCATGATGGCCGGGTAGGCGGCACGCGTGACAATCGTGTTGCCGCTGGTGCCCGCGAACACGATGGCTGAGATCTGGTTGTCCTTCAAGGTGGTGTCGATGCGGGATTGCGCTTCGGCGAGGCCCGCCGCTCGCAACTGCTCGTAGTTCGCGGCGGTTGCCGGGTCATCGACGTTGATGGCTTGGGATGCCTCCAGCAAGGTCTCGCCAAACTTCAGCGCGACGTTCGCATGGGACTTGTTGTAGGCGATGACATCGGCCAAGGATCGCACCTTGTCGCTGGCGGGCAACTTGCTCAGGTAGGCGTTGAGGTCTTTCTTGAACTCGTAGTCCCAGACTCGGGTGGGCAGGTTGGCAGCGGTGAGATTGACCTGGACGAGGGTCGCTCCCCGGTCACGAAGTGCTTGCAATGCAGCGTCATAGAGCGGATCGGGAGCCGCGGGAGCGACGTAGCCGAGCCTCGTACGTTGTAGGGCCGTACTCGATAATGCCTTGGTGTAATCGGTGTGGTCGTACTGACCGGCGGAGTTGGTGGCCGGATCGCCGGGATCGACGCCGGTGGTCATCGCGGTCAGCATCGCGGCCGCGTCCCACACCGTGTGAGTGATCGGGCCGGTCGTGTCATTCGTGCCAGAGATCGGCACGACGCCACTGCGACTGAGCAGGCCGACGGTCGGCCGCAGCCCAATATCTGACATGTTGCTAGCCGGCTGAAGGATCGAGCCACCGGTGTCAGAACCAACGGTGCCAGCAGCCATACCGACCGCCATAGCCGCACCTGAACCGGAACTGGAACCACCCGGATTCAGCGCAGCGTCGTAGGGGTTGAGTACCTGGCCACCGAGCGAGCTGTACCCATTCGGCGCACCAGTCGTGGTGTAGTAGGCGAATTCGGCAAGGTTGGCTTTACCGAGGATGACGGCGCCTGCCGCCTTGAGCTGCTTGATGACCGGAGCATCATCGCTCGGGTAGGAGTCGGCGAGTGCGACCGATCCAGCGGGCGTCGGCAGGCCCTTGACGGAGACGTTGTCCTTGACGAGTACCGGAATTCCCATCATCGGCCCGAGGTCGACGTGATGCGCACGCAGGCTGTCCACGCGCTCGGCCTCTGCCTTCCAGTCCGGATTGATCACCCGTACCGCATTGAGACTCGGTCCTTGCGAATTGAGGTCGCCAATTCGCTGGAGGTACAGCTGCGACAGCGTGACGGCCGAGAGCGACTTGGCGGCGAGCAGTCCGTGTAGTTGCTCGATGGTTGCGGTTTCAAGGTTGAGCGACAGTGGCCTTGGAGCGGCCGAACTAACGCCTACAAAGCCGGTGCACGCGGCGACCGCCGCGATGCCCGCGGCACAGATGCGAATTGCCTTATGCCGCCGTGACTTTCGTGGTGCGGGCATAGCTTGGAAATCTCCGTTCTGGGCGCGGAGGCGCGCCACCTGTGGGGGAAGGTCCACGTCGCAACAGCCGACGGGCGTAACGACCTAATCACACACCGGACTCAACCGGATCACACTGCGCATAAGGTTCACAAACCGCTTACATCGCGGAGACATTTCAAAAGGAGCCGGGTTGTCGGTGCACCGGCTCATACTGTTGAAGTGGCGTACGACAGAGAACTGGCAGACCGTCTGCGTGAGGTGCTGCAGAACGAACCAGGGCTGGCAGAACGACCGATGTTCGGCGGCCTTGCATTTCTGATCAATGGCAACATGGCAGTCAGCGCGAGCGGACAGGGCGGTCTGTTGCTGCGCATCGATCCAGCTCAGAGCGATGCGCTGACCGCTCAACCACATGTCGAGCGCTTCGTGATGCGCGGACGAGCTATGGACGGCTGGCTTCGGGTGGACCCACAAGCCGTCGAGAGCGATGCCGACCTCACCCGTTGGGTCGCGAGCGGAACCGCGTACGCGCGAGCGCTGCCACCGAAGTAGCGGTCGCTCAGCAGCTGCCGCCCAGGGGTAGCCGCCAGCGTGGACTACGCCGTAAAGGATGCGGCGAAGGCGGCTGACGCGTGCAAGGATCACCCATCGTGACCGATGCACGAGCCCTCCTCCAGGCCCACGACACTCAGGTCCGAGGAACCGTCGCCAGCCGGGTGCCCCGGACTTGGACCGTCCATGCCCATGGCCGGGTACTGCGGGTCCGAACGCCGCATCGAGGATTCGCCTTCTCAGATGGGCTTGTAGACCTCACGGTCAACGAGCTGGACGAGTACATCCACGGGGCGCGGGACTTCTTCGCCGCTCATGGTGAATCGGTGGAGTGGAAGCTGTACAGCAATGATCACGAGCAGCTGCCGGATCGGCTCCGAGCGGCGGGCTTCCGGCCGGAGGAAGAAGAGTCGGTCATGGTGGGCCGCGTGCGGGACCTGCTCGATGCTGGTCAGCCACCCATTGGTGTGACGATCCGTGCCACCACTGAGAGTGGTGACCTGGAACGGATCGCCGCCATGGAGTCGGCCGTGTGGGGCCGGGACTGGTCGTGGTTGGCAGATGACCTCGCCGACCGGGTCAGCACCGCACCGGCTGACATCGTCATCCTGGTCGCCGAGGCCGACGACACCATCGTGTCGGCTGCTTGGCTCGTAGTGATGCCCGGGACCGAGTTCGGCGGACTCTGGGGCGGCTCGACTCTTGCGCGCTGGCGAGGTCAGGGCATCTACCGAGCACTGCTTGCTGAACGAGCACGAATTGCCGAGGCCAAGGGTTTGGCGTTCTTGCAGGTCGACGCCTCCAAGGACAGCCGCCCGATCCTCGAACGGCTGGGCCTCACCCACGTCGCAACAACGACACCCTGGGTATGGGCCACGACGGAGTAGTCCAAGGCTCACGAATCTCCCGCATGCGTCGCTGAAAGCAGCGCTCGTGCAATTCGCCTGCCGCTAGCCTGCAGGAATGGAGCGACTGCACTTCATACATCACGCGGCCCAGGGACAGGTGGAGGTCGATGTCGTCGCGAACACTGACCCTCCGAGCCTCGGCTGCAACGAAGACAATCTTCAGTTCCCAGCCTGCACAGCGAAAGTCCGGTACGGCGGGGGCGGATACAACGCCATGTTCGGCTGGGTTCAGCTTGTCCGTTCCACGGATGCAACGACGATCGACTTCGAGATGGACCAGTACCTTTTCTTTCCGACCATTGACATGCCGTACTGCTTCTACGGCCACAAACCGACGCTGTTCGACGCGCCCGGACGTACCCATCGAAACGACATGGATTGGATCGCGCACAGCTTTCTCGCCGCGACCCCGACCGAATACGGTTCGCGACAGGTGACACCGCTGCAGGGTTTCTCGTGGGGCTTCAGCATTCGCGGTCGGGCGATCCGGCTTGCGCCAGTCCTCCCGCTGAGTCCGCACGAATGGGTGAGCCACCTTCCTTATCTCGATGCCGAGTACCCGAACTGGCACTTCGACCCAGTACCGCGCTGGGGCGATCCGGAGGGGTGATCTGTCATCGGCACGAGAGGCTCAGCGCTGCAAAATAGGAGACGACACGCCTCCATTTGGCGTGTCGTCTCCTATTTTCCGGAAGCGGCTTCTCCGGGAACCGATTTTCCGGCACGGGCGCTCGCGGCCCATGCGAGCACATGGTCACGGAACAGGCCGGCAGATGGCAGCAATGGTTGTCTCTTCGACCAGGCGAGTCCGACCTGTCGCTCCGCGCCGGAATCGGACAGGGCCGCGAAGGCCACGCCGTCCACCTCGTCCGCCACTCGGCTACGCAGTGCGGGCATGATCGCCACGCCGACACCGGCCGCTACCAGGCCACGAACGGTCGACAGGTCGTCGGCCTCGAAGCCGACACTAGGTCGAAAGCCTGCTTGTGCACACAGCCTGTCGGCGAGTTGTCGAAGCGCCCACCGATGGCTGAGCATCACGAACGATTCCTCTGATGCATCGGCCAGCATGACGGTTCGCCGGCCAGTTAAGGGGTGGCCGTCCGGAACGGCAAGGTACAACGGCTCGGTGAGCAGCCGGCGCCACTCGACGTCGGAATCGCCGCCGCGAACGGCCGTGACCGCAAGATCGGCAGACTCGAGCTGGATGCTCGGACCGACCTGGTCGTGTACGTTTCGGAACTCGAAGGCGACGTCCGGGTGAGCCGGACGGAAGCCAGCCACGAGTTCAGGAACGAGCCATCCCCCGAAGGACAGCTGGTAGGCCAGCGTCACCGTTCCGATCTCAGGATCGACCAACTGGCTGACGGCGGCCAGACCGTCGTCCAGCTCGTGCAACAGCGCATCGACGTGCCGTTTGAAGGCCGCGCCAGCCCGTGTCATGCGCAGCGTGCGGCCCGAACGGCGTAACAGGGCAGTGCCAACCTCGACCTCGAGACGAGCGAGCGCCCGCGAAACGCCGGACTGGGTGACGCGGTCCAGCTCGCTGACCTCAGTGACGGTCATGCCATCGGCGACCTGCTGGAACCAGCGCAGCGCCGTGGTATCCACATCCATGACGATATCGCATGGATTTCATGCGAGGTATTCATTGGACGCATCTGACGTGGGTCTGGACACTTGACGTATGCGATTACAGAACCGAATTCACCGCCCCACCGTGAGGCGTAGGACGACGGCGCTGCGCGATCGTCAGAACCTGCGCCGGGATCTTGCCACCTATGTCACCCACGCGGAACGGACCGAGCTCGCCGCGATTCTGGAGCGCTCGGAGCCTCAAGCCGCCGACTACGTGCGCGAGGTCATGCGAGATTTCCCGATCGTCTGACGGTTCGCTGGCCATTGCGGCTGAGTTGGCGCAGCCGAGACCCTGCCTGCCTGGCGATTTCGCAAGCCGCCTGTCGCCAGGCAGCTACCTGCCTCACAATCGAGCCATGCGCTTTCAGGCCACCGTCGAACTGAGCGGCAAGACCGCCACCGGGATCGAGGTGCCGGAGCGTGTCGTCGGTGCCCTTGGTGAGAGCAAGCGCCCCGCAGTTACCGTAACGATCAACGGCTACAGCTATCGCAGCACAGTCGCCCGGATGGGTGGACGCTTCCTGGTAGGCGTCAGCGCGGAGAACCGCGCTGGTGCAGGCGTCGTGGCCGGCGATCGGGTCGAGGTTGAGGTCATCCTCGATCAGGCGCCGCGCGAGGTCGGCCTGCCGCCTGACCTGGCCGCCGCCCTAGACGCCGCCCCTGAGGCACGTCGGACCTACGAGGCTTGCGCGCCGTCGCACAAGAAGGAATGGGTTCGCTGGATCGAGGAGGCGAAGAAGCCTGAGACCCGGACGAGCCGCGTCACAAAGGCTGTCCTCCTGCTGGAGGAGGGCAAGCGGACGCACTGAGCGTCTGCCCGGAGCTCGAGCGGGAACTACGGCAACGATGAGCAGCGAATGGCTGAGCCGACGCCACCGCTCGGCCTCGCAGCGGATACGAGGCCGAGCAAGTGGTTGGCCCGTTGCTCCTTGCCCAATGCGCGCCTGACCGAAGACCGGGCGTCAGCCGATCTGCGGACGGTGCCCTGGCTCCTGATGCGGCATGGTCTGCTCAGTCGTCGGGACCGCCGGCAGTGGCAAGTGCGCTGCCTCGTACTGCGCCAGGTTGTACGCGCCCGTTGTGTCGGGCAGGATCGGCGGCTGCTCGTTCTTGGAATTGAACCGGAACGCCGAGGTCAGATCGCCAACGTGCTCGCGCCGCCAGTCACTGATGTTGGTTTCCTTGACGCCGGTTACCTGCTCCAAGAATCGCAACTGCGAGGTGTGATCGAACGTCTCTGAGCAGACCCAGCCGCCCACCGTCCAGGGCGAGATGATGATGGAAGGCACCCGGAACCCGAGGCCCACTGGCAATCCGGCTCCGTCCACGCCGGTGTTCGAGGTCTTGAACACGAATTCGTTCGGCGTGCCGGGCGGAGGCGTCGGGGGCACCACGTGGTCGAACAGGCCGTCGTTCTCGTCGTAGGACAAGATGAATGCCGTCTTGGCCCAAACTTCGGGGTTCGCTGCGATAGCGTCGATCTTGCCGGCGACGAAGGTGGCGCCGGCGGCCGGGAGCGCTGCGGGGTGCTCGTCGAATCCAGCGGGAGGCAAGATCCAGCTGACCGTGGGGAGTTGATCGTGCATCGCGTCGTACTCGAACTGGCCGAGGGGCTGCACAGCCATACCCTTGTCGAATAGTGGGTTACCTGGCTTGGCGGTGCCGAACTGCGTCCACTTGCTGATCGATGCGGCGCCGGTGAGGCTGCCGGGCTGACGGTAGATCTTCCAGCTGACGCCGGCCTCTTCCAGGCGCTCCGGGTAGGTCGTCCAGCTGAACTGGTTGTTCGGGCCACCGGTGGTGAGCGACGGGCCACCGGCCAAGCCGTTGGGGTCGATCGTGCCGGACATCCACATGTGCCGGTTCGGCGCCGTCGGGCCCATCACGGAGCAGTAGTAGCCGTCGAGGACGGTGAATGCCTCAGCCAAGGCGTACTGGAACGGTATATCTTCACGAGTGAAGTAACCCATGGTGTACGGCCCGTTGGTGGCGCCGTCGGCCGCGATGTGGGCCGGTAGCCAGTTATCCATCTTGCCGCCGTTCCACGCGGCGTGCTGCACGTCCCATTCGTGGCTCGTCGACGGAATCGCCTGCGCCGCGCTGATCTTTGTGTTCAGGCGGTAGGGCAGCAGAAAGCCTTCCGGGTTGGACGGGTCGGGCTGATAGAAAACCGAGCGTCCGTTGGAGATCCGCATAGCATGGGGATCATCGAAGCCGCGAACCCCTGACAGCGCGCCGTAATAGTGGTCGAAGCTTCGGTTCTCCTGCATCAACATGACGACGTGCTTGATGTCCTCAAGCTTGCCTGGCTTGGGTAGCGGCGAGGCGATCGCCTTGCTGATGTTCGGGGGTAGCGCAATGGATGCGGCTGCCAGTCCCGCGATGGCACCGGCGCCACCGAGCAGGCGGCGACGCGTCACGCCACCTGGGGTACTGGCCTCAGAGTTCTCCGTCATCTAGGTCCTTTCGGGTCATGTCACAGGCCGTTATGGATCAGCCACCGGCTGCCACGAACCGAATCTGGTTGCCCTCGCTGTCCTCGGCCCGATGATTGAATGGACAACTACTGAACATCGTTTGAATACGGCGGCAGCAGGTATCCATGCCGACACCTTCGAGCCGCGGCGAGCGTCGGAGTCGGCGCATCGAGGCGTTGACGTGCCCCGCCTGCGGTCAGCGTTGGACCGTAGTTATTTGAAGCCGCCGTGGCTGAAATTCGAGGAGCGGCTAGCGCACGCTCAAGAAGTGAAGGTCAGTCCGACGGTGGTGATCAGCGCGGTGTCGAAAGCATCCCAGGTGGCCAGCGTCCGCTCAGGCGCCCGCGCCGGGCCCGCAACCGTGCGGGCTGGCGACCGCCGATCCGACCTCGCCGCTGCCGTAAAACTCGTCGTGCGCTTTGCGCGATGAGCACACCGAGGCCATCGAGCACGTCGTCCGGCGACCGTCTGAATTCATGCGCAGGACGGCGGTCTCGGCCGGCACGCTGTAACTGACCAGGGTGGCTTCGCCCTCCGGTGTAGACAGGCAGGAGCCAACTTCGGGCATCGAATCGCGTGCGTCTTGATACAGCGGATGCTCGTACTTCAGGCAGCACATCAGCCGGCCGCACGCCCCCGAGATGCGCATCGGATTCAGCGGCAGATCCTGATCCTTGGCCATCCGGACGGACACCGGCTCGAAATCGACCAGGAACGTCGAGCAGCACAGTTCACGCCCGCACGATCCGATTCCGCCCAGGACGCGAGCCTCGTCGCGAGCCGACAGCTGACGCAACTCCACCCGGCCTTTGAGCGTCGAGCCCAGGTCCCGCACCAGCGCGCGGAAATCCACCCGATGCGGTGCCGAAAAATAGATCACCGTGTGATTGGTGGCGAGAACGTGATCGATACCGACGACCTTCATCGGTAACCCGTGCTCCCGGATCAGCCGCCTGGCCGCGACCTTGGCATGTGCCCGCTTCTTGCGTCCGTCCTCGACCGCCTGCAGATCGGCAGGGGTCGCCATTCCTTCCAGGACGGCAAGGCCGCCGATGTCCTCCGACGTCCACTGCGGTGCCCACATCACCTGAGCGACCTCGGGACCCTCGCTCGTCGGGTAGAGGACGTGCTCGCCCACGGCGGGAGTCAGCGATCCCGGGTCGGCGTAGTACAGGCGCCCCTTATCGGTGAAGGTCACCGCGCAGATCATCCCCATAAGGGTGAGCCTAACCCCCAGATCTACCCCGCTTTTGGCGTGGAGTCCGTGAATACCCGGACTCCACGCCAAAAGCAGAGCAGCGCCGCTAGGGCAGAGCGACTGGCGTGACGGCCTGGGAGTCGCAGGCCTGCGACGTCACGGAGATTTCAAAGTCACTAGTGCTGCTGCGGTGTGCTGGTCGAGGATGATTAGGTTCGCTGTTGTCGGTGTTGGGTGCCATCGTCCGTCCGTGGTTCGGAGCCGAATGACACCGTTGGTTTTGCCGCGCGCGAGACCTTCCGCCATTCTTAGTGCGGTCGTCAGGTCGTCAGGGTGTATTGCTGGCTGAGGGCCGTCCGGTCGATATTCCCATGCGATGCCGGGCATGGGGTCATCAAGCCAGCGGAGCAGTCGCAGTGAACGCAGGTTGACTAGCGCGCGGTGCGCTCCTGGCTCGGCAAGTCCAGCGACGACCTGTTCTGCGAGGGCGACGTTCCGGGGGCCGCCGGGCGTGGTTTGGGCGGGTCCGATATCGTGCGTGATGCCTCGCAGGACCACTTCGGTGCTCCGCAATGTCTGGGCGTTCCCTGTCACGGCTACTGACCCGGCGAGCAAGCACGCGCACACCATTCCGGTATGGCAGAGTCCGTGCGCCGCCACAGGGGCGAACGGGGAAGCAGACGCGGCCTGGCTCCTGACTCAAGGTCAGGCGAGGCCCGCGCATCGGCAGTCTCGACCCCCCAACGGAATGAGATCCGCGGACTTTCGATTTCGAGCCCAATTAGACCAAGCACATCATGCTCGCCCCTCAAGGAGGATTTCATGAGAGCGATTAGTCGTCTCGTAATTGCCGCGGCTGCATTCGTCGCCGCGGCCGCCTTCTCAGTCACATCGCACACCGCCGGAGCAGCGACACCCAGCTCCTCGCGCGGTCCGTCCGACAAAGCGATCACGGCCTCGGTCATGTATAGCGCCAACCCGCATGTGGCCTTCGAGGCCCTCAGCGATGCCAACCGTGCCGCATTCCTAGCCGCCTTCTCCCACCAGACGTCGTTGACCGTGATTGACGAGGGCGGGACTTACCTCCCAACGGCGGCTGAACGGCAGCAATGCAGACGGCCCCGGCACCATCTCAGATCACCGCTCTCGTGACCGCAAGTACCGGGTGTTGGTACCGCTACTGGTACAAGTCCTGGTATGACGCTGGCATCCACGACGGTGATTCGTGGATGCAACTGAACTGGTGCAGCTCGAATAGCCGCATCACGTCTTGGAGTCAGTCCAACGTCGGCTGCGCCGGGCATTACGGCGCCACCTGCACCCCCGGCGGTCGTGCCGACCTGAACGTAGGTTGGGAGGTTCGGTCTAGCCGGTATTACCAGGCGAATTTCTTTGGCTTCAACAATACGTTCTGCATGCAAGTCCGTGGCGGGTCCACCGGTCTGTACTCCGAGAGCAGTTCCGCATCCGACGGCTGCCCACTCAACTGACGAAATCCCGGGTCACGGGCTGCGCCCGCGGCAGCCGGCGCAGCCCGTAGCGTGCCTTGGGAACCGGTAACTGCTCGGTGGGTATAGGAGGGTGTGATGAGCGAAGCCTCTGATGCCGTCCTCTGGAGCCAGATGCGCTCAGGAGATCTCGACGCTTGGGGCCTGCTGTTCGACAGGCATGCCGCGCGGATCTATCGCTTCTGCCTACGCTTCGTCGGCTCGGAGGACGCGGAAGACACGCTTTCCGACACATATCTCGAGGTCTGGCGCTCTCGACGTTCCTTCGCGGTGCAGGGTGATACTGCGCTGCCGATCCTGCTGGCGATCGCGCGCCGCGCCGGACAGAAGCGGCTGAGGTCCGCCCGGCGTCGGGCCCGGGGCGACAGCGTGGTCGCTATGGCGGGAACAACGCCGGTAGTCGACATCGCAGATCAAGTCGTCGCGGACGACGAAGCCGACCGACGCAGGGCCTGGCTACGGAATCAGGTCCCGTCGTTGCCGGCCCAATTTCGCGACGTGTACGAACTCGTCGTATACGCCGAGATGCCCTACGACGAGGTGTCCCACGTGCTGGGCGTACCTGTGGGAACAGTCAAGTCACGGATGTCTCGCGTGCGCCAGAGCCTCCAACAACGCGCGGGCGACCCCGCAGCGGACCACAACGAAGGTAATCCAGACCAGCTCGTCGCCGAGAGGACCCGGCCATGACTGACTACGTCGATGATTGTGTGTGGGCTTGCGGTGACCTCACGCCGGCGCGGCGCGCTGCTCTCAAGCATGATCTGGTGACCCGAATCGGGCGCGACAAGCGGCGCTATCGGCGCCATGTAGCGACGGCAGTCGGCGTCGCCGCCGTTGCCGCAGCGGCCACGGTTGCTGCCATGCTGAGGTTTACGCCCGCGGCCACTGCGTCCTGGAGCGCCGTCCCGAGACCGCTATCCATCGGATTCGATGACCCCATGGTCCAACAATGCCTTGCCGGGCTGCCGGCCTGGCCGAGCGAGTTGGTCGGCCGGGCACAGCTTGTGCCGATGGTGGCGGAGAAGCGCGGCACGTCACGTGCAGCCCTACTTGGAGGGGGTGACAGCCAGGCGATCTGCATAGCAGTCGACAAGTCCCGAACCGGAGGGCGCACTCTGTCGCCCGCGCTGCCCGCGGGCACGGAGATCTCCGTTGCGGGTAACGGCGGATCGACCGATACTGACTCAGGCGACCGCTATGTCTACGGTCGGGTTGCCCCACGTGTTGTCACAGTGTCAATCGTCACGACCACCGGCCTGCACGTGACGGCTTCGGTGGCCCATGGATCCTACGTCGCGTGGTGGCCTGGCGGCGCCGCTCCGGCGACACTCACCGCGGAGGACGTCAACGGTCAGCTGATCGCTAGGATCAGTCCGACATCCCGCTAGCTCAAGGGGGTCCGAATGCTCGGTTTCAGTTGGCTCGCGGCACTGATCCTGCTGTGTCTGTTGGCCGTGGTCGGCTGGCTGATCCGCCGCGGCCTCCGCCGGGCACTCGCGCCGCGGCGCGGCAGTCGGTCCAGTGAGCGCGGCCGTCCGTCCACTGAGCTCGACGGCACCCAGAGCACAGCCACCGGCTCATCTGACTGGGCCACTCAGGTCCTCGACGAAGCTCGCGCGACACGCCCGCCTGATCGAGGCCCCGGCGCCACCTGATCCCCCCGCTTTTGGCGTGGAGTCCGTGCATACCC
>JAVEES010000423.1 GCA_030840285.1 Pseudonocardiales bacterium | reverse complement strand
GATCTTCGCGAAGGCAAGCGGACGCTGCTGGTAGCACTGGCCAACGCGGCGGCGGACCCGGCTCAGCGCGCCGCGCTGGAGGCGGGCATAGGTGATCAGGATCTGGATGCCGAAGGGGTCCGGGTGCTCCGTGGGATCCTCACCGCGACCGGCGCCCGCGAGGCGGTCGAGCATCGGATCTCAGCCGGTGTCGAACGCGCCGAGCGAGCGCTGCAGAGCGCGCCGATCCGCTCGGACGCGCTCACGGCGCTGCTGGAGCTGGCCCACGCGGCCGCCCACCGGTCCTTCTGAACCGATGTCCACTGGACGGGTCGCCGGTCCGACCGATCGAGTTGTGGTGATCGGCGCTGGCTTGGGCGGCCTGGCAGCGGCACTGCGGTTGACCGGCGCCGGACGCTCGGTGCGGGTTCTGGAAGCAAGCGCTGTGCCCGGTGGGCTGGCCGGCAGATTTGCTCAAGACGGGTTCAGCTTCGACACCGGCCCGACCGTGCTCACCATGCCTTCGCTGATCGATGACGCCCTGGAAAGCGTGGGCGAGCGGCGTTCGGACTGGCTTGACCTGCGGCCCCTGCACCCTGCCTACACCGCCCACTACGCGGACGGATCGGTGCTGCGCTCGTTCTCCGATCCCGGCGAGATGAGCGAGGAGGTGGCCGGCGTGTGCGGCCCCCGCGAGGCCGCCAACTACGAACGGCTCGTCCGGTACCTCACCACGCTGTTCCAGGTCGAATACGGCCCGTTCATGGACCGCAATCTCGACGGTCTCAGCGACCTGGTCCGGCCCGAGGCGGCCACCCTGCTGCGAATGGGTGGCCTTCGCAGCCTGGACAGCGTGATCAGGCGGTACCTGGACGATCCGCGGCTTCGAAGGCTGTTCACGTTTCAAGCCCTTTACGCCGGCGTGTCGCCGCGTGCTGCCCGCGCCATCTACGGCGTGATCGGTTACCTCGATTCGATCGCCGGGGTGAGCTACCCGAGCGGCGGCATGCACGCGGTAGCTCAAGCCCTGGCCGGGGCCGTGGTGAAACACGGCGCCGAAATCAGCTATCGCACAACGGCGAGTCGGGTGGAGCTGGGCGCCGCCGGACGGGTCAGCGCGGTTGTCACTGCAGGCGGGGAGCGAATTCCGGCCGATGTGGTGGTGCTCAACGTCAACCCCGCCACGGCCTACCGCGACCTGCTGCCGCCAGGCCTCGCGCCACGCGGACTGCGACGCGCACGCTATTCGCCCTCGGCCTTCCTCTGGCATGTCGGCTCCTCGGCCACGATGCCGAGCCCGGCGCATCACACGATCTCCTTCGGCGCCGCCTGGTCGCAGACCTTCGGCGAGATAATCCGGCACGGGAGGCTGATGAGCGATCCCTCCCTGCTGATCACGAATCCGTCGTTCACCGATCCCGGGGCGGCGCCGGCGGGAAAGCAGACGTACTACGTCCTCGCGCCGTGCCCGAACCTCGCCAACTCCTCGATCGATTGGCCGCGCCTGTCCCGGCATTACGCCGAGGAGATCGCTCAGGTACTCGACAAGCGCGGCTTCGACAGCAACGGCGCGTTCTCCAGCGGTGTCGAGGTGAGCCAGACGGTCGGGCCGGCCGACTGGGCCGCCGCCGGGTTGCCGGCGGGAACTCCGTTCTCGCTCGCCCACACCTTGGGCCAGACCGGGCCATTACGCCACCCGACGCAGCATCCGGCCGTGGACAACTTGCTGTTCTGCGGCGCGGGGGTGCAACCCGGCGTCGGCGTGCCCACCGTCCTGCTGTCGGGACGGCTGGCGGCCGCCCGGGTTACCGGGTGAGGCAGGAGCACACCACACCCCTCAGCGTCATCTGGGACGATGAGGTTGTGGTCGGGACCGAGCAGGTGAGGCAAGCGAGGCCGGCCACCGCGGGCACCCATCGCGTTCTGACCGCCTGCGGCAGGTTCATCGATGGCTGGAACTTCCGCAAAGTCGGCGTCGTCGGCCTGATCGGAACCGTTCTGATCACGCTGGGGAGCTACGGCGCGGGCGCCCTGCCGGCCAACGATCCGACCCGGTACATGCCGGTTATCGGCCTGCTGCGGCATGGCTGGCTCGGACTTCACGTCGCGCTGGGCCTGTACTACCTGGGCCTGACCGTTCTCGTCATCGCCTGGCTGGTCCTCGGCAGGATCCTGCTCACCGGCTCCCGCCAGGGCATCACCGCGGTCGAGCGGGAAGTGATCGAGCCTGCTGTGCTGCGGCGAACGCTGCTGCGGTGGATGTTGCCGCTGCTGGTGAGCATGCCGCTGGCCAGCATGGACCTGTACAGCTACGCCGCGCAGGCTCAACTGGCTCGGCTGGGTCGCGACCCGTACACCTTCACCCCGGCTGATCTACCGGGCAAGTTCCTCGACAACGTCGCCTGGAAGTGGGTCGACACGCCATCCCCGTACGGCCCGCTGTGGGTCACCGTGTCGCGGTGGGTAGCCACCATCACCGGCGATCATGCGCTGATCAGCGTGCTCGTGCTGCGGCTACTGCCGTTCGCGGCGATCGTGCTGACGGCACGGCTGATACCCGGCCTGGCCCGGCGCTTCGGAGGACGGGGCGACCTGGCGTTGTGGCTCGCCATCGCCAACCCGCTGGTGCTCGTGCACGGCGTCGGTGGCGGCCACAACGATGCCGTGATGGTCGCGCTGATGGTGGCCGGGCTCGCGGTCGTCCTGAGGCCCGGCGCCGACTGGCGCCATCTGGCCGCGGGCGCCGCCTTGATGTCGTTGGCCGCCGCCGTGAAAGCGCCAGGTGCCGTTGGAGTCGCATTCATCGTGCCGATCTTCCTGGCTGGCCGGATGAACCTGAGGCTGCGCGATTGGCTGCGATACTGCCTGCTGGCGGCGGCCGCAGCTGTTCCGGTGTTCGCGCTGATCACCTGGATGGTCGGCTACGGAAACGGCTGGACCAAACAGCTCAGCCCGGCGGTGCCGGTTATCAACTTCATGTCGGTGCCGACCATCCTGGCAGTCGGCTACCGCTTCATCACCGGCCAGCCACACGCCGCCACCATCGTCGATCACACGGTCCGCGCGTTCCGCCAGGTCGGCACGATCGTCAGCGCGACCCTGTTGACCTTCCTGTGGTTCCGCTCCACCCGGTCGCACCCGCTGCAACTCATGGCGCTCGCGCTGCTCGCGGTCGTCCTGCTGAGCCCCGCGGTGCAGCCGTGGTACTTCACATGGGCCCTCATCCCCGCCGCGCTGTTCATCGTGGCGCCCCGTCAGTTGTCGTGGGTGGCGGCTGCGTCAGTGGCCCTGACACTGCTGATCCGCCCGATGGGATCGAGCCTGGAAGTCGCGCCCTACGTCCCGGCGGTGCTCGCCGCCGCGCTGGGTGCCCGCGCGCTGCTCGGGCCGGTCGTGCACCGCAGGCCGCCGGCATGAACGCGCTGGCGGTTGCCGAACTGGACGCTGCGTATCGGCACTGCCGGCGGCTGAACTCCCGGCACGGCAAGACCTTCTATCTCGCTACCGCGCTGCTGCCCCCGGCGAAGCGACCGGCCATCCATGCCCTGTACGGCTTCGCACGCTTCGCCGACGACCTGGTTGACCGGCCCGATCCCGGCCGGCATCCGGGCGAGCGGCTGGCGGATCTGAGGGCCGAGGTCGAGGACGTCCTGAGCGGTGGGCGCGGGCGCCATCCCGTGGTCCGAGCGATGGCTGACACCGTCCAGCGCTACGCCATCGACCGGCAGTACATCGCCGACTTCCTGGCCTCGATGGCCGCCGATCTCACGGTTACCCGCTACCAGACCTTCGAGGACCTGCGACGCTATATGTGGGGAAGCGCCGCGGTGATCGGCCTGCAGGTGCTGCCGGTGCTGGGCGTCGCGGACCCCGGGTCGATGCAGGCGGCCGAGCGCCACGCCGCCGAACTCGGGGTCGCCTTCCAGCTCACCAATTTCCTGCGGGACGTCGGCGAGGATTACCGCAGGGGACGGATCTACCTGCCGAGCGAGGAGCTGCGCGCGCACGGAGTGCGGGAGGTCATGCTTTCCCGGGCCCGGTCCTCCGACGAGCTCAAGTCACTGATCTCGGCCCAGGTCGCCCGAGCGCGGGAGTGGTATCAGCGGGCGGTGCCGGGCATCGAATTGCTGGCTCCGGATGCCCGTGACTGCGTCCGTACGGCGAACGTGCTTTATGGCGAGATCCTGGATGAGATCCAGCGAGCCGACTACGACGTGCTGATCGCGCGGGCCACCGTATCGCGCCGGCGGCGGGCCGTTGCCGGGCTGCGCGGGTACTCCGCCGCCTGGACCGCGCGCCGCAAGCACCGCCGGCTCACCGACGCGAACTGATCGCCGCCCGTCGCCGATTCAGCGTTACCCAGCAGGACAGCGTGGTGAGGATGAGCGCGAAGCCGAACGCCAGATCCTCGACTGGCGCGTAGGCCAGCCTGGCACCCAGGATGGTTCGCGAGGAGTAGCGCACGATCGGGACGCCGGTCAGCACCCCGTTCACCAGAAGCTGAAAGCCGAACATGATCGCGTAGGAGACCCAGAACGCCCGGCGGAAGAGCAGGCGGCTTCTCAGCAGCATCAGGTCCACAACGACGGCCCCGCCGATGCTCGACAGCGCCAGCACCGTGTAGCTCATCGCAGCCTCCAGCGCTTGGCGGCCAAAGGCCTATCCGCCTCCGCCGGCTCGTCCCCGTCCGCCGTCTCGTCCCCGTCCGCTGGCTCGTCCCCGATCATCCAGTCGGGGCGGCACCGGCGGACCGCCTCGAGGGTCAGCACCGCGCAGGTCGGGATGACCAGGAAGAACAGCCATTCCTCCAACGGCAGACGCGCCAGCCGGATACCCAGCAGATAGCGGTAGTCGAAATGCCATTGCCCGGCGTACACCGCGTAGCTGTCCCAGCCGATCCCGACGAGCCCGCCGGGCAGCAGGCTGAGCAACAGCAGGCGCCAGCGCCGGTAGACCCGTACTCCCAGCCAGAGCTCGAGCGGCGCCGTGCCCAGCAGGCAGGCCGCGAGCAGCGCGAGGTAGCTGAGATGCCGCACGGCTCAGTAACCGGCTGCTTGAGCCCGCCGTTTGACCTCGGTGCCCCGGTTGTCGGCGAGTGCCTGGGCGGGCGTGCCGGGCAACGAATCGTCCGCCCGGTAGAGCCAGTCGATGATCTCCTCGTCGGAGTACTGGTTGTCGCGCAGCAGGGTGATGACGGCGGGCAGGCCTTTGAGTACCGTCCCACCGGCGACGAACAGGCGGGGCACGCAGCGACGTCCTTGTGCGTCGGTCCTCACCACCAACCTGGCGTCCTTGACCAGTTGATGGACTTCTGTGATGGCAACTCCGAGCAACGCCGCGGCATCCGGCAGCGGCAACAGCTCGGGATCGACCTGGGTCTCGGGCATGCTGCCAGGGTGTCATGTTCAGTAATAAGCGTTGAGGGTGGTCTCGACCAGCGGCGCGTCATTCACATTCGGGCGGGACGGCGGCTCGGAAGAAACCCTTACAAGGTAAGGGCTTTCCCGGCGGCTTTCGCGCGTTCGGCGAAGGTGACGGCTGTAGGCGCCGGCCGGTCTTGCGGGTGGGCGACCATGATTGAACGACTGGGCAGGGCCGGTGTCAGAGGGATGATCCGCACGTTCGGATCGTCGCGGTTGACCGACAGCGCAGGCATCACAGCGGTGCCGATTCCGGCGCGAACCATCGCTTGCACAGCGGCGTTGTCGTTGCTGCGAAAGGCGAAGGTCGGCGTCAGTCCTGCCGAGGCGAAGCCGCGTTCGACGATCTCGTGGCACACGCAATCGCGGTGCCCGATCAGCGGCCGATCCGCCAGTTCACTCAGTCCAAGGGCATCCTGGGTGTCGTCGGCGGCGCTCACCATCGCGACGAACGGATCGCGGCATA
>JAVEES010000403.1 GCA_030840285.1 Pseudonocardiales bacterium | reverse complement strand
AACGTGCTGTCCACCGGCGAGCTCGTCGCCTTCATCACCTTGCAGCTACGGCTGAACTGGCCGTTGATGGCGCTGGGGTGGCTGATCGCCGGCACGGAGGAGACGGTGGCGGCCACCGCTCGGCTGTTCGAAGTGATGGACACGACCAGCGACATCACAGAGCCTGCGCATCCGGTCGCGTTGCCGGCCGGCCGCGGCCCGGCGACCCTGCAGTTCGACGGGGTGTCCTTCCGCTTTCCCGGCGCCGGCACCGACACCCTGCACAGCGTGGAGCTAGAGGTCCGGGCCGGCGAGACGATGGCGCTGGTGGGGCCCACCGGCTCAGGCAAGACGATCCTCACCGCACTGGTGTCCCGGCTGCATGACGTCACGGCCGGAGCAGTGCGCATCGACGGCGTAGCCGTGTCCGAGCTCAGCTTGGACGAACTTCGCCGCACCGTCAGCACCGCCTTCGAGGATCCGACGCTGTTCTCGGCCAGCGTCCGGGAGAACCTCACGCTCGGACGTCCGGAAGCGACCGACAGCGAGGTCGCCGAAGCGGTCGACATCGCGCAGGCCGGCTTCGTCTACGAGTTGCCCTACGGCCTGGAGACCCGGGTGGGCGAGCAGGGGTTGTCGCTGTCGGGTGGTCAGCGCCAGCGCCTGGCACTGGCCCGCGCGGTGCTCGGACGGCCACGGGTGCTCGTGCTCGATGACCCGCTCTCAGCGCTGGACGTGCACACCGAGGCGCTGGTCGAGAAGGCACTTCGCCGGGTCCTCAGCTCGACCACCGCGCTGCTGGTCGCGCATCGGGCCTCCACCGTGCTACTGGCCGATCGGGTAGCGCTGCTCGAGGATGGCCAGATCACCGCCGTCGGCAACCACAGCGAGCTGATGGCGAACAACGAGGCATACCGCAATCTCTTGTCCCAGAAGGCGGAGGCGATGCAATGACCACGGCGCAGCAGCCCGTCGAGGCTGTCGAGCCGGACGACTGGCGCGGCCAGCTGGACCAGCGCCCGGACGAGGACGAGGCCATCGAGAAGGCGATCGCGGCCCGACCGAGGTTGGAGCGAGACGCCCGTCGCCTGCTGGGCGAGCTGGTCCGGCCGTACAAGCGGCAGATCATCGGTGTCCTGCTGCTCGTGATCGGCCAGGTCTGCACGACGATGGCCGCACCGTGGCTGATCGGCCTGGCGATCGACAAGGGAATGCCGCAAGCGGTGCAGGGCCACTACCGCACTCTGGCGCAGCTCACCGGGGCGTTGCTCGTCGCGGCGGCAACGTCCGGCCTTCTGCAGTGGCTGTTCCTGCGGCGCTCGGGCACGATCGGCCAGGCCATCCTTTTCGACCTGCGTCGCAAGGTCTTCGACCATTCGCAGCGACTCAGCGTGTCCTGGCATGAGAAGTTCACCTCAGGCCGGGTGATCAGCCGGCTCACCTCCGACGTCGACACGCTGCGCGAACTGCTGGACGCGAGCCTGGACGGATTGTTGCTGGCCGTGCTCAACATCGCGGTCATCTCCGTCCTGATGCTGGTGCTCGACCCCTGGCTGGCGCTGATCGCGCTCACCGCGTTCGTCCCGCTCTTCTTCCTGTTCCGCTGGTTCTCCACGCGCTCGACGGTCGCCTTCCGCCGAACCCGTGAGTCGATCGCGCTGCTGATCGTGCAGTTCGTCGAGACGTTCAACGGCATCCGGGCTGTGCAGGCCTTCCGGCGGGAGAAGCGCAACGAGGCCATCTTCGCCAAGCTCAACGACGATTACCGGGACGCGAACTCGACGGTCTTCAAGCTGCACATGGTGTTCATCCCGGGCGTCACCCTGGTGGGCAACGTCGCGACCGTGGTGGTGCTGTTCGTCGGCGGCGTCCGGGTCTCCGGCGGCGGCCTCGAACTCGGCGTGCTCACCGCGTTCCTGCTGTATCTGCGCCAGTTCTACGGCCCGATGGAGGATGTAGCGATCTTCTTCAACTCGCTGCAATCGGCGACCGCGGCGCTGGAAAAGCTGGCCAGGGTGCTGGCCGAGCGCCCTTCGGTGCCCGAGACGCCGACCCCCCGGACGCTGCCCCAGCCGGTTCGCGGCGAGATCAGCTTCGACGCCGTCGAGTTCTCCTACGACCCGAGCGCCGAGCGGGCTCGGGTGATCCTGCACGAGCTGAACCTGCAGATCGCCTCAGGCCAAACCGTTGCCCTGGTGGGCGCCACCGGGGCGGGCAAGACGACCATCGCCAAGCTGATCAGCCGGTTCTACGACCCGACCGAGGGAACCGTCCGGCTCGATGGCCTGCCGCTGTCCGAGCTGGCTGACGCCGACCTGCGAGCAGCCGTCGTGATGATCACCCAGGACGGCTTCCTCTTCTCGGGCTCGGTCGCTGACAACATCGCCTTCGGCCGTCCGGGCGCGAGCCGGGCCGAGATCGAAGAGGCGGGCCGCGCGGTGGGTGCCGACGACTTCATCCGGAAGCTCCCCCGGGGCTATGACACCGATGTGCGGAAGCGCGGTGGACGGCTCTCATCCGGTCAGCGCCAGCTGGTGGCATTTGCTCGGGCGTTCCTGGCCGATCCAGCGGTCCTGATCCTGGACGAGGCCACTTCGAGTCTGGATATCCCCACCGAGCGCGCGGTCCAGCGGGCGCTGCGTACCGTCCTGCACGGGCGTACCGCGCTGATCATCGCCCACCGGCTGTCGACGGTAGAGATCGCCGACCGGGTGCTGGTGCTGGAGGCCGGCCGGGTGGTCGAGGACGGCACCCCCGAGGATCTGGTCAACGCCGACTCCGAAGACGGCGCCGGACGGTTCGCCGCGCTGCACAACGCCT
>JAVEES010000380.1 GCA_030840285.1 Pseudonocardiales bacterium | reverse complement strand
CAAGTCGGGCCAGCTTCGCCAGCATGATCTCGAGGGCGGCAGTGTGACGCTGACGAACCTCGGAATGTACGGCGTGCAGGAGTTCGCCGCGATCATCAACCCGCCGCAGGCCTCGATCCTCGCGGTCGGCGCTGCGCGTCAAGAGCCCGTGGTACGAAAGGGGAAACTACGGGTGGCGAGCGTGATCCGCCTGACCCTGTCAGTCGATCACCGCGCGGTGGACGGCGCGCAGGCCGCTGAATGGATGGCCGCATTGCTGAGCCTGGTGGAGCACCCGGTCCGCATCCTGGGCTAGCGAGCTGGCGGTCAGTCGGCGGCGCGGGCGGCCGACACCACCAGCCAGGACACCTCCGGATGCTCTATATCGCTGTGCGCTCCCGAGAACGACGACTGCTTGACGTCGGCGACGATCGCGGAGGAGTTGATGGCATAGAAGTGTCCGGCAGTGAACGAGTAGGGCTGCTGTTCGGGCTGCAGATCACTTGCCTGCAAGGGGTCCACCGCCTGGAAGCCGTGTGCGCCGAACCCTCCCCACTGCATCATCGGATCGACGTCGGCCTCGGCGTCCTGCTGGCTCACGAATGACGCCCGCGGATACCACTTGCCGACAGCCCAGTCGTTGGTGCTGAAAGTGGAGACCAGCGGTCCGTGCACGCGATCAACAAAGGCGTTCAACGCCCCGGCGGTGCCGAAGGGCATATCCTGCTTGTGCGAGAACGCATAGTGCGAGAAGGCGCCCTGGATCAAGGTGAGCGAGCACACCGGGCTGGCCGCGGCCGAGCTGATGCCGGCAATCGCGAAGGAGGCGAGCCTCGCACCGAAACTATGGCCGATGAGATGGACCCGCACCTCAGGGGACTTCTCGTGCAGCTTCTCGATCAGCGGGCCGAGGCCAGTTTTTCCCACCGTGCCCGCGCGCGCCTTCATTTCCCAGTAGGAGCTGGTGCGCAACGCGTCCTTCGCGCCGGCCCACACCTTGCCGAAAAGACTGCCGAGCCCCTGCGCGTCACCTTCCACGGTTGCGGTACCCATGGCCTTGGCCAGGGTGGCATAGGCCGACTTAGGGTCGTCCGTGGCGATGACGGCAGCCGCGCCGTTGTCCTCCGCCGGCTGTTGCTGCGGTGGGATGAGCTGGCTGAGCTGGGTGTGGAAGCTTGCCAGCCGGGCCTCCTGCACCTCGTCCGGCTCGCTCGCCACGCCCGCAAGTCCCTGGTCGATGAGCTGGCCGAGCTGAGCAACGGTTGCTTTCTGGCCCTGCTCGGGAAAGGAGTCGCTGAGGGTGGTGGCAATCTCGGCTCCGGTGAGAGCCGCGGCGGCCGCGCCGGGACGGCCGGCCGATACCTCCGCGGCTACGGATGCGGCCGCGTCCGGCGGGGGGTCGGGAAACCACAGCGAGGGCCAGAACACGCCGACGTACCCGCGTGCGCCGAGCCCGGTCGTGCCCGCTGCCTGCGGTTCGATCAGCGAGAACATCGACGAGAACAGATTTCTCGCCCCCTGCACGGAGTTTCCCCAGCCGTGGCTGAAGATGAACAGCTCCGTGATGCCCTGGGACTGGACCTGCTCGAGGAAGTCCTCGGGCGCGGGTGAGCTGAGGGTGCCGTCCTTGTCGAAGGTCAGCTCCCAGTACGGCCTGCCGTTGATCTCTGTCATCTGGTCCCCCTCATGAATTGACGAGCATCCGCATCAGGTCGGCGAGGCCGGCACCTTGGGCGTATCGCTCGCGACCGAGATCGGTCGCGTTGGCGCAGAGCAGCGCCTTGACCTCGCGGGGGCGACCGATGAACTCCGGTCGCGCGGACAGGAATGCCGCGAGTATGCCCGAAACGTGCGGCGCTGCCATCGACGTGCCGCTCTGCGGGGCGTAGGCCGGCCCGGGATCGACCGGGCCGTCCGCGGGCGGATCGAGCCCGGCCCGCGAGCTGACCGTGCCGGTCGCGGCCGAGGTTATCCATTCACCGGGGGCGACCACATCTGGCTTGGCGCGCCCGTCCAGGGTCGGTCCTTTGCCGGACGTCCAGGAGACTCCGAAGGCATGGGGTGCGTCGCGGTGAGTCGAGCCGACGGCGATGCAGCTCTGGGCATGCGCGGGTTCGGTGATCGTGCCGAGCAGGCTTCCTGCCCCACCGGTGGCGTCTGCATCGGTGCCACCGCCATTGCCCGAGGACACCACAACCAGCACCCCGGCTTCGGTCATGGCGTCGATCATCTGGCACAGCGGGGACTGCCCGGCCGCGTAATGCTTCGGATCCCAGCGGCAGCCGAGGCTCAGATTGACACCATGGACCCGAAGTAACCCTCGATCGACATTCACCTCTGTGCGCAGGTACTCCAACGCCGCGATCACCGCCGCGGACGAGGTTACCCAGACGGCACCATTCCTTCGCAGCACCTTCAGGCTGACTATCTCGCATTTCGGTGCCATTCCGGACAGCCGGCCACCGGGGGTCCGCGGCACGAATCCTTCGTCTCCGCTTGGCTCATCGCTCTTGGACACACGCGGCTCGACCCCGTCGGGGCACGCACCCGAGATGATGCCCGCGACGTGCGTGCCATGGCCGTACTCGTCAGTCAACGGTGATGGCTGCGGGGCAGGTGGATCTCCGTCGAGCCGAACCAGAGCGGTGAAATCACGGTGCAAGCCGACAGCGGCGGGACGGCTCGGGTCGGGATCGGCCTCGTGCGCCAGTTCGAGTTCTGAGAAGTGCGGATGTGACGCGGCGACACCGGAGTCGAGCACGGCCCAGACAATGCCCTTTCCCAGAGCCGAATACGTCCGCCAGGCCGCGTCGGCTTGCACTGTCGCGACCGACCGGTCGATCTGGGGATACATGGTGTAGTCCGGCCACGCCTTGAAGATCGCCGGTTGGTCACCGATCGCCCGCAGGCGATCCTCGGCGATCAATGCCTCCAGCAGCCCACGGTCAAGGACCGCCTGGTACAGCCTTCCGGTGACTCGGCTCAGGCCCGCCGGAACTTGCATCGCCGACCCGCCGAGCACCACAGTCTGGGTGGGCGCTTGGCCGGGCTGCTCACCGGCCCCTTCCGCCGGCGCGGCAGCTGGCTGTACAGCCGACCAGGCAGCGAAGAACGCCGCGCTCACCGCCTCAAGCCCGCCGGGATACAGCATGTTCAGTTCGATGAGGTAGGCGGCCCGTTCCGGTGGCGGGCTTCCGATCATCGGGGATCGCATGTCAGGCCGGGAACTGAAGGCAGAAGTCGAGAATCTTCTTTCGCTTCCAAAAGACGATTCCCAGATACAGGCCGGGAGCGACTTCGCGTATCTCGTCCCGTACCCAGTGCGCGACCAAGGAAGTCTCGCTGTAATCGAGCACGATGCTCTGCAAGCTGTCGAACCAACTGTCCTGCTTGTAGACCTTGGCTCGGACGGCTTTCGCCCCCAGCGGCCCGATCTCATTGCGAAGTTCCCCAGCAACCGGGTCGAACACCTTGCCTTGCCACGCGACGTAATGAGCCACCTTGGCGGCGAGATCGCTCAATTCGGTGCCGGGCGCGACGATTACGGTGCCCTGAGCCTCACCAGCTGGAATCGGGCCGGGATCCGAGACGCCGCGGAACAGATTCTCAAGCTCGGTCTCTGACATCTCCAACAGCGCACTGGCCGTGAGACTCGTATCCGTCACTTTCCGCACCCCTCAGGTCGTGGGTGGAGGTGGTCGCAACTGAGGGCTAGCCGGGCGCTGGTTGCACTGGCGGACGTGCAGCTGCGCGCGCAAGTCCACCATGAGAGCACCGTGATCGTAAAGACTTCTTGCCCAACTTTGATCGAAACGTTGACCGTGTGAGCTGCCGGTGGGAGAGTTGGGCCGATACTCGCCCCGGGGGGTGAAATGGTCAGAATGGTCGCGCTGCGGACCTTGGCTGTGGTGAGGATTCTCAACGGCCTGCTGGG
>JAVEES010000121.1 GCA_030840285.1 Pseudonocardiales bacterium | reverse complement strand
GTGAGATCATCCCGCGTCCGATCAAGGCCAACTTCCGTGAGGGCCTGTCGGTGCTGGAGTACTTCATCTCCACCCACGGTGCCCGCAAGGGTCTGGCCGACACCGCGCTGCGTACCGCCGACTCGGGTTACCTGACCCGTCGCCTGGTGGACGTGTCGCAGGACGTCATCATCCGCGAGGAGGACTGCGGTACCGAGCGTGGCGTCAAGCTCACGATCGCCGCACCCGCGGCCGACGGCAAGCTGGTCAAGGACGGACATGCCGAAACGAGCGTGTACGCGCGGGTGCTGGCCGAGGACGTCGAAGCAGACGGTGCGGTCGTCGCCTCGGGCGGCGCGGATCTCGGCGACGTGCTCATCGACGAGCTCGTGGCCCGTGGCGTCTCCGAGGTTCGGGTGCGTTCGGTGCTGACCTGCGAGTCGGCTCTGGGCACCTGCGCCACCTGCTACGGCCGCTCGCTGGCGACCGGCAAGGTGGTGGACGTCGGCGAGGCCGTCGGCATCATCGCGGCGCAGTCGATCGGCGAGCCCGGTACCCAGCTGACCATGCGTACGTTCCACACCGGTGGTATCGCCGGTGACGACATCACGCACGGTCTGCCCCGTGTCGCGGAGCTCTTCGAGGCTCGGGTCCCCAAGGGTGTCGCGCCGATCAGCGAGGCAACCGGACGGGTTCGGCTGGACGAGGGCGACGGCACTGCCAAGGGTGGTGGCCGCAAGCTCATCGTCACGCCCGATGACGGCACCGAGGAGATCGAGTACCCGATCTCACGGCGTGCCCGGATGCTCGTCAACGATGGCGACACCGTCGAGGTCGGTCAGCAGCTCGTCGCTGGTGCGGTCAACCCGCACGACGTGCTGCGCATCATGGGCCCGCGTGAGGTGCAGCTGCACCTGGTGCGCGAGGTCCAGGAGGTGTACCGCTCGCAGGGTGTGGCGATCCACGACAAGCACATCGAGGTGATCATCCGCCAGATGCTCAAGCGCATCACGGTGATCGAGTCCGGTGCCACCGAGTTCCTCCCGGGTTCGCTCGTCGAGCGGGCACTGTTCGAGTCCGAGAACCGTCGGGTGGTCGCCGAGGGCGGCGAGCCGGCCTCGGGTCGTCCGGTGCTGATGGGTATCACGAAGGCGTCGCTGGCCACCGAGTCGTGGCTGTCGGCGGCCTCCTTCCAGGAGACCACCCGCGTTCTGACCGATGCCGCCATCTCGGCGAAGTCGGACTCGCTGGTGGGCCTGAAGGAGAACGTGATCATCGGAAAGCTGATCCCGGCGGGTACCGGCATCGCCCGGTACCGCAACGTCGAGGTCAACCCGACCGAAGAGGCCCGTGCGGCCGCCTTCACCATGGCCGGCTACGACGAGAGCGACTACTACGGCTTCGGCCCCGGTGGTGGCCAGGCCGTTGCCCTGGATGACTTCGGGTACAACGACTACCGCTAGCCGCTCACGCATAACGGCCCGGCTCCCGCGAGGGAGCCGGGCCGTTCTGCGTTTGGATCAGCGTTGGTTTGGATCAGCGTTGCGCGCTTAGCCCAGGCTTTGCTCGGGTTGTGGTGCTCACGGTGCGTCATGACGCACGGTGGGCATCACAACCTCCTGGTGCGGGGGGCGTCGCGCGGGGGAGGTGGGAGGCCCGGACGCGACAAAGGCCGGATCCCCGAGGGGATCCGGCCTTTGCGGAACTTACGACCGTCAGTCCTGAAGGACTACAGCGGGCGAACGTTCTCCGCCTGCGGGCCCTTCTGGCCCTGGGTGGTGTCGAACTCGACGCGCTGGTTCTCATCCAGGCTGCGGTAGCCCTGGCTGGCGATGGCCGAGTAGTGGACGAACACGTCCGGGCCGTCTCCGTCCGGCGCGATGAAGCCGAAGCCCTTTTCAGCGTTGAACCACTTCACGGTTCCCTGTGCCATGTACTTCTCCCTGCTCAATGCGGTTCGGGAACCGCACTGTGCGGACCCCGGGTTGCGGCGCTCATCGGCTTCCCGGTTTCGAGAAAACAAAACGCCCGCTGCTGAACCCGCGGGCGTTCGAAAAACGATCGTGGAAAACTGCAACTACAACCACGAGAACGGTAGCACGTACCAGCCGTTCCGGCACCAGTAGAAATCACGACTTTTTTTGGCGGGTGAGTGGCGGGTCAGGCGCCGGGTCGGGCGCGGCGTCATTGACGGGTCGGGCGCGGCGTCATTGGCGAACCGGTCGCACGTCAGTCGCCCGCCCGTCGTGGGCCCGTGGCGGGGTCAGTTCCGGTGCGGGTGTGTCTCGCGGGCGGCATCCGGCTTCGGGCCGAACTGCGCTAGGGACGGACCTGGATCTTGCGTCCGATGCCCTTGGCAAACCGCTCGAGGGCCAGCGAGTAGTCATCCAGCGGCAGGCGATCGGAAATGAAGATATTGGGGTCGATCACGCCGTCGGCGAACAGCGCGGCCGCTCGCTCGTAGGAGTGCAGTACGGCCATCGAGCCGGTGATCGTGATCTCCTGGTTGTAGATCTTGTACGGCTCGATGCTCGCCCTGGCCGCGTAGTCCGAGACGCCGAACTGCAGGAAGGTGCCACCCTTGCCGACCCGGCCCAGCCCGTCCTGGATCGCCTTGGCGTTGCCGGTCGCGTCGATGACCAGATCCCAGCCGCGCGGTCGCAGGATCTCATCCGCGGATGCCGCCGCTGCCGAGACGCCAAGCTGTTTGGCGGTCTGCAGCCGCTCGGAATTGAGATCCACCACGTCGACCGAGGCCGCGCCGACCCGCTTGGCCAGCTCCAGCATCATCAGGCCCATCGTCCCGGAGCCGTAGATGAGTACCGAATTCGCCAGCTGCGACTTCAGCACGTCATAACCACGCACCGCGCAGGACAGCGGCTCGATGAGGGCGGCGTCCTCGGTCCGGACGTGATCGGGCAGCAGCACGCAATTGGCCACCGGAGCCTTGGCGTACTCAGCGGCGCCGCCGGGCTTTGACACCCCGATCGCGTTCCACCGCTCGCAGAGGTTGTTCTTGCCGAGCCGGCAGTAATAGCACTCGAAGCAGTACAGCGACGGGTCGACCGCCACCCGGTCGCCGATCTTGAGCTCCGTGACCTCGCTGCCGACCTCGGCGATCACCCCCGCGAACTCATGCCCGGGAACGATCGGCAGGGTGGGGGCGAACTCACCTTGCAGGATGTGAAGATCGGTTCCACAGATGCCGCAGGCCGACACCTGCACGATGACGTCGCGGGGGCCGGGGGTCGGATCGTCGACGGTGGTGACCACCGACTCGCCGACTCCCGTGATGACGGCCGCTTTCATGGTGTCTCTCCTTCGTGGCGAATCTAGATCCCCCGAGGTCGGGACTGCTTGTCTGGTCGCCGACCGCCCTTGCCAGAAACCTACTTGACGGCGCCGAGGGACAAGCCCTGGACCAGCTTGTCCTGTGCCGCGAAACCAGCTGCTAGGACGGGCAGCGAGATGATCGTCGCCGCGGCGCACACCTTGGCCAGGAACAGCCCCTGGCTCGTGATGAAGCCGGTCAGGAAGACCGGCGAGGTCTGGGCGACCACCGCGGTCAGCACCTTGGCGAACAGCAGTTCATTCCAGCTGAAGATGAAGCAGATCAGGGCGGTGGCGGCGATGCCCGGCATGGCGACCGGCGCGATGATCCGGGTCAGGATCGTCGGTAGCCGAGCGCCGTCGATCGAGGCGGCTTCCAGCATCTCGACGGGCACCTCGGCGAGGAAGGAGCGCATCATCCAGACTGCGATCGGCAGGTTCATGGTCGCGTAGATGAGGACGAGCAGCCAGACGTTGTCTAGCATGTGCCACTTCTGCGCGATGAGGTAGATCGGCAGCAGCCCGGCCACCGCCGGCAACATCTTGGTCGAGAGGAAGAAGAACATCACGTCGGTCCACTTGCGGACCGGACGGATGGACAGCGCATATGCGGCTGGGATAGCCAGCAGCAGTACCAGCAGCGTGGACACGAGGCTGGCGGTCACCGAATTGAACAGCGAGGGCCAAGGGCTCTGCCCGCCGCCCGAGCCGAAGAATTCCCGATAGCCCTGCAGGGTGAGCGGGGCGGTGAACTTCGGCGGGTTGCTCGCGGCATCGGACTCGGAGTGCAGCGAGATGAACACCATCCACAGCACCGGTGAGACGAAGAGCAGCCCGACTATCCAGGCGATGATGCCGAAGGGGCTGCGGGGCTTGGTGCGTACCGGACGTCCCGACCCGGGGCTCGACGTACCGCTTTCAGCCTGCAGGACGGCTGGGTTTGTGGTGGTCATCGGTTCTCCTCCGTGAACAAGGACGACACCACGCGAAGCGCGAAGGTGGCGATGATGATCGAGCCGATCACTACGATGACGCCGGCCGCTGATGCTCGTCCGTAGTCATGGGCGGTGAAGAAGATGTTGTAGATGCTGTACGGCAGGTTGGCGGTGCCTTGGGATCCCGACGTGATGACGAAGACGGCGTCGAAGTTCTGCACGACATAGATGGAACCGAGCAGGCCGCCGAGTTCCAGGTACTGGCGCAGGTGCGGCAGGGTGAGGAAGCGGAATACCTGCCAGCCGGTGGCACCGTCGACGTTGGCCGCTTCCAAGGTGTCGCCCGGACGGCTCTGCAGGCCGGCAAGAAGGATCAGCATCATGAACGGCGTCCATTGCCAGATCAGCGACATCTCTACAGCCAGGCGGGGATGATTGGTGATCCAGTCCGGCTGCGGCGGGTTGTCCGAGCCGAAGAGTTTCCAGATGGCGGTAAGCATCCCGTTGAACAAGCCGTACACGGGATTGAGCAGCGCGTGCTTCCACAGCAGGGCCGAGGCGACCGGCACGATCAGGAACGGCGCGATGAGCATCGTCCGCACGATCCCGCGGCCGCGGAAGTTTCGATCGAGCAGCAGCGCGATCAGCAACCCGAGGAACAGGCTGACCAGCACCACCGTCACGGTGAGCACGATGGTGAACAGGATCGAACTGCGGAAGTCGGCGTCGCCGAGCACATCGCGGTAATTGCCGAAGCCGGTGAACTTCTTGCCCAACTCCGGGCGAAGGGCGTTCCACCGCAGGAACGAGATGACCAGGGTGGCCACGAACGGCAACTGAGTCACCAGAATCATGAACACCAGCGCCGGTAGCAACGGCGCCCGGCGTGCCCAATCCGAGGTCCTTCGGGCCTGCCCAGGTTGGCCAGCCTCAGCCGTGCGCGAGCTGCCGGAGGTGGGCGTGGGGGGTTTGATAACGGTCGTCATCACTGGCTCCGGTAGCTCTTGGCGACTTTGTTGGCGAGGTTCTGTCCCTTGTCGAGCGCCGTCTTGACGCTCATCTGCCCAGCGATCGCGGTGCTGATGTACTGCGACACCTTCGTTCCCAGGTCGCTGAACTCTGGAATGTCGACGAACTGGATGCCCACCGTGGGCCGCGGCTGGACGCCGGGGTTTGCCGGGTCGGCGGCCAGGATGGCCGCCTGGGTGGGCTTGGCGAACGCCGCCGAGGCCTGCAGGTACTGCGGGATCGAATACGTCGAGTTCCGCTTGCCGGCGGGCACGTTGGTCCAGCCGAGCTTCTCACCGACGAGTTTCTCGTAGTCCTTGCTCGAGGCCCAGGAGATGAACTTCCAGGCGGCATCCTTCTTCTTGCTGGCCTTCTCGATCGCCCATGCCCAGGTGTAGAGCCATCCGGAGCTGGCGGTCTTGACGACCGGCGCGGCGACGTAGCCGATCTTGCCGGCCGACGGGGTGCCCTTCTGCTCCAGCGATCCGGCGGCCGAGGTGGCGTCGTACCACATGGCGACCTTGCCCTGTTGCAGGTTGTTCAGGCATTCGGTGAAGCCGGCCTGCGGCGCGCCCGCCTCGCCGTGCTTGCGAACCAGGTCGATGTAGAAGTTGGTGGCTTGGGTGAATTCGGCAGAGTTGACGTGGGCGTTCCAGTCCTTGTCGAACCAGGTGCCGCCGAAGGTGTTGACCACGGTGGTCAGCGGCGCGAAGACCTGACCCCAGCCGACCTCGCCGCGCAGGCAGATGCCTCGCATGCCGGGAACGGAGTTGTCCACCTTGGCCGCGATATCGGCCACCTGCTGCCAGGTGGGCTTGGCCGGCATGGTCAGGCCCTTGGCCGCCAGCACGTCCTTGCGATACATCAAGAAGGACGATTCACCGTAGAACGGTTCGGCGTACAGCTTGCCGTCGGCGGCGGTGAGTGACTTGGTCATTCCGGGGAAGATGTCTGACTGGTCGAAGCCGGTGTCCGCGGCTACGTAGTTGCTCAGCGGCGCAAGCCAGCCGGCCTTGGCGTAGAACGGCACCTCGTAGTTGCTGATCGTCGAGACGTCATAGAGGCCGGACTGGCTGGACAGTTCCTGGCTGATCTTGTCGCGCACATCGTTCTCGGGCAGCGAGGTGTAGTTGACCTTGATGCCGGTCTGCTTGGTGAACCCCTCATCGGTCAGCTTCTGGATGTCGACCATCTGCGGGTTGTTCACCATGAGGACGTTGATCGTGTCGGCACCGCCGCCGAGGCCGCCCGCGCCCTTCAAACTGGAGCAGCCTGAGGTCACCAGGGCGACGCTCACCGCCCCCGCGAGAAGCACGGACGTGACCCCGGTCCTTCGTCTGGTCTCTTTCATCCCTCACCGTCCTGAACTGGAACTTGGAATGTCGCTCAAATGAGCGCGAACGGAGGTGTGATGGTCAAGAACTCGACCGCGGGACCGGCTGAGATCGTGCTCGCGGCCCGGGTAGCTCGGCTGCACTTCCTGGAGGACAGGTCGAAGGTCGAGATTGCCGAACGGCTGGGCATCAGCCGGTTCCGGGTAGCCAGGCTGCTCGAGTCGGCCAGGGCATGGGGCATGGTCCGCATCGAGATCGGGATGCCTGGCGTGCTCGACGCCGCGCTGTCCGCTGAGCTGGCCTCGGCCTTCGGGCTTCGAAACGCCTTCGTCTACGACTTCACCGACGACAACGACCTGTCGCTACGCCAGCGCCTGGGGGAGGCCGCTGGCGAGGCGGTGACTGACCTGGCCGAATCGAGCGACGTGATCGGCATCGCCTGGTCGCGTTCGCTGGCCGGGATGACCCGTCGGATGACCTCGTTTCCGGCGTGCCCGGTGGTCCAGATGACCGGCGCGCTGGCCAGAGCCGGCGGGGAGGATCTGCTGGACCTGGTCCGTAGCGTCACCCGGATCGGTGGCGGTGAGTCTTTCGGCTTCTACGCGCCCATGATCGTCGCCGATTCCCGCACCGCGGACGTCATCCGGCGGCATCCCGACGTGGCGGCCGCGTTCGCGATGCTGGGCCAGGTGAGCATCGCGGTAGTCGGCATCGGGGCATGGACGTCGGGCCTGTCCAGCATCTATGACGCTTTGGATGACATCGGCAGGCAGGAAGTGACAAGGTGTGGGGTGCGGGCGGAGGTGTCGGGCATCTTCATCGACGAGCTGGGCACAGTCCGTCCGACGCCCCTGGACGAGCGGATGATCGTCACCCCGGCCGAGGTTCTGAGCAAGGTCCCGACAGTGCTCGCAGTCGCCTATGGCGTCGCCAAGGCGCCGGCGGTCTGGGCCGCGTTGAACGGAGGAGTGGTCAATGGCTTGGTCACCCATGCCAGCCTCGCCCGCGCTGTACTCGCCATCCCTCGGCAGTCACCAGCCGGTGACGAGCAGCGCTCCCTCGCCTGAGCGGAAGGCACTGGGCGGCGGAGTCGCCAATCGCGGCCGGGTCTTCCGGGTCGGGCAGACCGTCCGGCGCCCGGTCGCACCCTTCCGCGCGGCCACCCACGCGGTGCTGGACCACCTCGCCTC
>JAVEES010000322.1 GCA_030840285.1 Pseudonocardiales bacterium | reverse complement strand
CGTCGAGCGCGCGGCGGATATTCTCACCAGCGACGTACGCCGCACGATGCAGCTACTCGGCGTGCAGAAGATCGCCGAGCTCGGACCTCAGCACGTAACCCTGCCGTAATCGCTTTTCGTGAGGATGCCGCAATGACCGAAATCATCGAGGTCACCCCGACCCTCGACCAGTACGCGTTCACGTTCGGCGGTGTGGCGCCGCTGCGCAAGGTTGCACCGGGCAGCGTGCTGCGGCTCTGGTCCGACGACGCGTTCTGCGGCGCGCTGCGCAGCGTTACCGACCTGTCGAGCGAGAAGGTCAACCTGCACTTCGTGAACCCGCAGACCGGCCCGTTCTACGTCGAGGGCGCCGAGCCCGGCGACACGCTGGCGCTGCATCTGGTCAGTCTGGAACCCGCGCGCGACTGGGGAGCGTCGGCGACCATCCCGTTCTTCGGTGGACTCACCAGCACCGATCGAACGGTCATGCTGCAGGAGGCATTGCCCGACACCACGTGGATCTATCACCTGGACTCGGCAGCGCGCACCGTGCAGTTCCAGGCTCGGCACAGCGAGCACCGCATCGACCTGCCGCTGGAGCCGATGCTCGGCACCGTCGGCGTCGCGCCGGCCTTCAACGAGGTGCGCAGCTCGCTGGTGCCCGATCGCTTCGGCGGCAACATGGACACCCCGCAGATGCGGGCGGGCACCACCTGCTACCTAGGCGTCAACGTCGAGGGCGCGTTGTTCTCCATCGGGGACGGGCACTACCGCCAGGGCGAGGGCGAATCATGCGGCACAGCCGTCGAAGGAGCGATGACGACGACCCTGATCGTCGAACTGATCAAGGGCTCCGCGCCGGGCTGGCCGCGGCTCGAGGACGACGACCACATCATGACCGTCGGCTCCAGCCGACCGCTCGAGGACGCGTGGCGGGTGTCGCAGGTCGAGATGGTCACCTGGCTGAGCGAGCTCTACGGCCTGCACACCATGGATGCCTACCAACTGCTCTCACAAATCTCCGAGACACCGCTGGCCAATGTCGTGGACGTGAACTACAGCGTCGTGACGAAGGCCCGCAAGTCGCTGCTACCGGCCACGGCGGCCTTTGACGGGCTGCACGACGATCTTCGCGCCCGCGCTGCCGAACTCACCGGCGCCTAGCCGGGGCGCGTAACGTCCGGGCTCCGGCTTTACTACCGTCCAGAAAGGGCGATCGGCATGGATCTGCAACTCACCGGGCGGCGTGCCCTGGTCACCGGCGGCACCCGCGGTATCGGCCGCTCGATCGTCGAACACTTCGTCGCCGAGGGCGCGGCGGTCGCCTTCTGCGCGCGTGACGCCGACGCCGTGAAGCACACCCAGGACGAGCTGACCGCCGGCGGCGCCCGCGTCGTCGGAACCGCCCTGGACGTAGCGGATCCCGCTGCCCTCACCGACTGGGTCACCAGCAGCGCCGATCAGCTCGGCGGCATCGACATCGTGGTGTCGAATGTCAGCGCGCTCGCCATCCCGGACGAGCCGGACAACTGGATCGCCTCGTTCGAGGTAGACCTGATGGGTGCCGTCCGCCTCGTCAACGCCGCAATGCCTTACCTCGAAGCGAGCGACGCGGCCTCGATCGTCGCGGTGTCGAGCGTGTCGGGCCGCGAGATCGACTTCGCCGCCGGCCCCTACGGCACGATGAAGGCGGCGCTGATTCACTACATGCAGGGCTTGGCCAACCAGCTTGCCGCCAAGGGCATCCGGGCCAATGCCGTGTCGCCCGGCAACGTCTACTTCGAGGGCGGCGTGTGGCAATCGATCGAGCAGAACCAACCTGAATTCTTCGCGATCGCCATGGATCTCAACCCCACGAAGCGGATGGCGACCCCCGACGAGATCGCTCGCACCGTCGTCTTCGTCGCCAGTCCGGCATCGAGCCGTACCAGCGGCGCGAACATCCTGGTCGATGGCGCGCTCTCGCGTGGCGTCCAGTTCTGAACCGCATCACCGGGGCATCGCTCAACAAGGAGGACGCCTCACGGCCGTCACCGGCCTACTAGCGGCGGCCCTTGCGCCCGTCGAGACGCAGTCTCCAGGCTTCGACGGTGTCGAGGACGAGATGTGTCTCGCTCCACGGATCTCGGGCCAGGACGTCCCGAACCGTCCTTTCGGATTCGGCCTCGACGGCGAGCACGACCCGGACATCATCTAGCGGCCCACCAAGGACGATGACGCCCGCGTCCACCAACTCATCCATGTACTGCGCATGCTCATGCCACCTCGACTGCTGGTCCATCGGTCGGGCAAGGTCCCAATCGGGGCCGGAGTGCCGTAGCCGTACGAGGAACATCATCGCCGGAGTCTATTCAGCGGCGCGAGGTGGCGTCTTCGGCACGAAGCAACCTCGAAGCCAAATAAAGGCTTTCGTTACTTTTCCGGTGCCGCGTCGTTGAGTGCGATACCGCACCCCGCAAGTCCTGCTGGGGCACCGATCGATCGGAGAACGAGTGTTGTCCGCTGCCCGCCCTCACCAATCCCGCCGGATCACCGCCGTTGTTGCCGCCGCCTTGCTCACCGCCGGTACTGCCGTAGCCATCGCCACGCCGGCCCAGTCGGCAACCCCGAGTTCGGGATCAGTCACCGACACCGCGCCGAGCACGAGCTGGACAGCAGGCCCGTTCCTGGTGCCGAACGACACGGCAACAGCTGGTGACCCACAGTGCGGGACGCCCGCCACCGCCTGCGATGACTACGCCCTGAGCGTGACGGTGCCCTCGGGCTACGACGCCACCCACCAACTGAAGGTGCAAGCCGCTTGGCCTAATTCCGCAGCCGACTTCGACCTGTACGTGCTCAACCAGGCAGGCCAGATCGTGGCTTCGTCGGCCTCGTCCGCGGACCCGGAGACGGTCCTGCTGCCCGCCGTCTCGGCCTCTTACACCGTCCGGGTGGTTCCGTTCGCCCCGCTGGGCGACTCCTTCACCGGCACGGCCAGCCTGGTCGGCCTGCCGGCCAACCCGTCACCCAGCAGCGCACCGGCGCCCACGTACACCAACTCTGCCGCGCCGGACAGCCTGCCCAACTCGCACAGCGCCGGCGAACCGTCGATCGGCTACAACCCCAAGACGGGTGCAGCGTTCCTGCAGGCCTACACCTCGACCTTGAAGATCGCCTACGACAGCACCGGCGCTGCGACCTGGACCGATGCCAGCGCGACGTCGAGCAATGGCTGCGCCACCGGCGGGACGACCAGCCTGGACCCGATCCTGTTCACCGACCGCGCCACCGGCCGGACGTTCGAGTCACAACTGGCCGGCAAGGCGGCGCTGACCTGTTACACCGACGACGACGGAGCTAGCTGGCACGTCACCCAGGGAAGCGGGATCAACTCCGGAGTCGATCACCAGACGATCGGCGGCGGTCCCTTCTCGGCTGGCGGGCTCGGGGCGCTACCCACCTCGACCTACCCGGACGCGGTGTACTACTGCAGCCAGGACATCGCCGACGCCTCCTGCGCGACCAGCCGGGACGGTGGACTGACCTACGGCCCCGCCGTACCGATGTACAACCTCACCCAATGCGGCGGGCTGCACGGGCACGTCAAGGTAGCCCCGGACGGCACCGTCTACGTGCCGAACAAGTCATGCGGCGGCAACCAGGGGGTCGCGGTGTCCACCGACAACGGAGCGACCTGGACCGTCCACCAGGTCCCGGGCAGCACCCCCGGTGACACGGACCCGAGTATCGGTATCGGGTCGGGTGGCACCGTCTACTTCGGCTACCAGAACGCCGATGGCACGCCGCACGTTGCCGTCAGTCACGACCGGGGCACGACCTGGCTCTATGACCAGAACGTCGGCGCCGCTGCCGGCATCAAGAACGTCGTGTTTCCCGAGGTGGTAGCGGGTGATGACAGCCGCGCCGCGTTCGCGTTCCTCGGCACCACCACCGGCGGCAACTACCAGGACACCGCCTTCACCGGGGTATGGCACCTCTACGTCGCCACCAGCTATGACGGCGGCCAGTCCTGGGTGACCGCGGACGCCACCCCGGCCGACCCGGTGCAGCGGGGCCCGATCTGCACCGCCGGCACCAGCTGCGGCAGCGACCGTAACCTGCTGGACTTCATGGACGCGACAATCGATTCCCAGGGTCGCGTCCTGGTCGGTTATGCCGATGGCTGCACCGGTGCCTGTGCCACCGGAGGTGCCGAGAACTACGACGCCCTGGCGAGCATCGCCCGGCAGTCCAGCGGAAACACCCTGCTCAGCGCCTACGATCCCGCAATCACCAGCAAGCACAAGGCGAAACGGCACTAGCGATTGCGCGGTGCCATCGTCGTCGTGGCTGTCTGACGGCCGTCCGGGTCCCTCGGCCGGCCGTCAGGACCGCACAATTCGGTGACGTCGAGGATCGCGGCGGTCAGCAGCTCGCGCAGCAGCTGATCGGGGTCCGGGACGCAGGCTTTGGCGATCCCGGCGACCGCGCAGCCGACCGCGGTCGGCGCGGCATGCCGGCGGAAACCCTTGGGGTACTGCCCCGTAGCCCTGGTAAAGCGATACGCCCACCGTGCGGCCTCCGGCACCTGCTCCAGTACCCAGGCGCTCTGCTCTTCCAGGCTGTCGCGGGAACGCCCGTCCAGGTCCGCCAGTACCCGGTTAGCCATCAGCACCGAGACCGCCAGCGCTGACTGCCGTTCAGCAGCTACCACCGGAAGGGCCAGCTGGCCGCACCGCAGCACGATCCGGGCATCCACCCGGATGTCGTCACTGGTCAGGCCGATCACCGAGGGGATCAGCGGCGTCAGCTTCGATCGTTGCGCGTCAGAGGTGCAGTCATTGACCTGGCGCGCAAGCTCGGCAAGCAACGGATGAGTGCAGCTCGGGTGATCACTCCAGCGCTCGCCTGCCAGGTATGAGGCGAACTCCATGAAGCATGCGCCCTTGCGCGGATTGCGGTGCCTGCCACGGGAAAGGACCGGAATCGAGTCCGGCAGGTCGGTGTGAGTCCGGAACATAATTCACCCCCACGGTGACGTCTACTCCTGCTACCAGTCTCCGTCCTCGATCAGCGCAGCAACAGGTCTTCGGCCCAAATCTTGGTCAGGGCAATTGCCCCTGAACCGGCCTGGTGGCTTCCGGGCCCAACGAAGCTAACGTGGGACGGGTGCCTTCGGCACAGCCCGGTCGGCTAGGAGGAGGTAGGAGTTCAGATGCCTATTGCAACGACGAATCCGGTGACCGGCGAAGTCGAGCGAAGCTTCCAGGCGCTGTCCGACAGCGAACTGGAGCAGCGGCTGCAGGCGGCCGCCGACGGCTTCGCGACACTGAGCCGGACCACTTTCGCGCAGCGCTCCGTTTGGATGCTCGCTGCCGCGGACATCCTCGAGTCCAAGCAGGACGACATCGCCACAACGATGACGACCGAGATGGGCAAGACGCTCAGGGCAGCCAAGGCCGAGGTTGCCAAGTGCGCCAAGGCCTGCCGCTTCTACGCCGAATCGGCTGAGGCGTTCCTCCGCGACGAGCCGGTCGATGCCGCCGCGGTCGGAGCCCGTCAGTCCTACGTTCGTTACGAGCCGCTGGGGCCGGTCCTAGCGGTCATGCCGTGGAACTTCCCGCTGTGGCAGGCAATGCGCTTCGCGGCACCGGCCCTGATGGCGGGGAATGTGGGGCTTCTCAAGCACGCCTCGAACGTCCCTCAGACGGCGCTGTTCATGCAAGAACTGTTTTCCAGCGCGGGCTTCCCGGCCGGTGCCTTCCAGACCCTGCTGGTGGGATCGGACAAGGTCGAAGCCATCCTTGCCGACAAGCGAGTCGTGGCGGCGACGCTCACCGGCAGCGAGGGCGCCGGACGCAGCATCGCGGCAGCGGCGGGAAAGAACCTGAAGAAGACGGTCCTCGAACTGGGCGGCAGCGATCCGTTCGTGGTGATGCCCTCCGCCGACCTCGACAAGGCGGCCGAGGTTGCCACCACCAGCCGTTGCCAGAACAACGGCCAGTCCTGCATCGCGGCAAAACGATTCATCGTCCACACCGACGTCTACGACGCCTTCAGCGAGGCCTTCGTGGCGCGGATGTCCGCGCTCGTGGTGGGTGATCCGCTGGCTGAGGGAACCGACGTCGGGCCGCTGGCCACGGAACAGGGACGCAAGGACGTGCAGGCTCAGGTGCAGGACGCGGTGGACAAGGGCGCTCAGGTGCTGTGCGGCGGCCAGGCCCCCGACAAGCCCGGTTGGTGGTACCCGCCGACGGTCGTCACCGGACTGACCCCCGATATGGAGATGTACTCGCAGGAGGTGTTCGGTCCGGTCGCCGGGCTGTACCGGGTCTCGTCCTACGAGCAGGCCATCGAGGTCGCCAACGGCACTGATTTCGGCCTGGGCTCCAATGCCTGGACGTCGGATCCGGACGAGCAGGAGCGTTTCATCCAAGACCTCACCGCCGGTGCCGTCTTCATCAACGGGATGACGACCTCGTACCCGGATTTGCCGTTCGGAGGCGTGAAGAACTCCGGTTATGGACGCGAGCTGTCCGCCCACGGCATCCGCGAATTCTGCAACGCCAAGTCCGTCTGGGCGGGATAGCGGAGTTGCGGACGGACGCACCACAGCTTCGCTGACGGTGAACATCTGGCACACCCGGCCGGATAAGGGGTTGGATCAGGCATGACCGACGATCGCCCTGCCCTGGATGCGTATTCGACCGCGGTGGTCGCGGTCGCCGAGGCCGTGCTGCCGAGCATTGCCAGCCTGCGGGTCTCGACGCGCCGCGGGCAGGGCTCGGGCAGCGCCAGCGTGCTCACCGCGGACGGCTTCCTGCTCACCAGCGCTCACGTCGTCCAGGGCGCCGACTCCGCCGAGGCACTCTTCAGCGACGGCAACGAGTCGCGTGCCGAGATCGTCGGGCGTGACCCGCTATCGGATCTGGCGGTGCTTCGGGCGACGTCGTCGGACACGCCACCGCCGATCACCCTGGGCGACGCCAGCCAGCTGCGGGTCGGCCAGCTGGTGGTTGCGCTCGGCAACCCGCTGGGCCTGGCCGGCAGCGTCACCGCGGGCATCGTCTCCGCTCTCGGCAGGTCCCTACCCACCCAGCAGGGCCGGGTCGTCGACGAGGTCATTCAGACCGACGCCGCGCTGAACCCGGGAAACAGCGGTGGCGCGTTGGCCGACAGCTCCGGCCGGGTCGTCGGAGTGAACACGGCCGTTGCCGGAATAGGCGTCGGCCTCGCGGTGCCTATCAACGCCAGCACGAGGCGGATCATCAGCGCGCTGATCACCAACGGCAGGGTGCGACGTGCCTGGCTCGGTGTCGCCGGTGCACAGGCCCCGCTGCCGCCGCCGTTGGCCGACAAGCTCGGTCGCCGTACCGGCCTGCGGGTGGTGCAGGTGGTGGACGGCAGCCCCGCGGCGCAAGCCGGTGTGCGGGTCGGCGACATCGTGGTGGCGGTGTCCGGCCAGCCGGTGCTCACCACCACCGCGCTGCAGCAGCGGATGGTCGAGGATGCGATCGGGATCAGGCTGGAGATCACCGTCTGGCGCAACGGCGCGCTCGTCGACGTCATCGCGGTCCCCAGGGAACTCACCGACGCCGGCTAGCCACGCCGTGGGTCAGAGCGCAGTGGTGTTGAACCACCGGTCGGGACCGAAGGTCGTACCCGCGGCCGTCGTAGCCACGATGCGCCAGTGGTAGCGGGTGCTCGCTCGCAATCCGCTCACCCGCAGCGTGACCGCCTGGCTGTAGTCCAGCGCGGCCAGCGGCGCGGCGGCGGACTGGGAGCCGTAACTCGCGCTCAGGCCCCATTGGAGGCGGTAAGTACCCGCGAGCTGCCTCGTCGACACCCACGCCCGCAGCACCGCCGTCGTGGGGCTCACTCCGCACGGGCTGCCGGTGGCGATCACGGGAGCCGAGGCGGCGATCCCCTTCACCGTCGTGGTGGCCGTTCGGCCCAACGCGTCGAGGACGGTCAGGGTCGCGGTCCAGTGGCCGGCGGAGTAGGCGTGCCCAACAGTGCTCGGCTGCCCGACGCCGGTCAGCCTGGCTGAGCCGTCCCCGAAGTCGAGCGTCCAACTCGTCACGCCGGTACCGGTGCTCGAGCCGCTCCCGGTACTGGTGTCGAGGGTGAACGTCTCATCCAGGGGTGCGGGCCCGACCGCCGTCGATGCCACCATTCGCGCCGTTGGGCCGCCGTTGGCCAACGCCGAGTGGGCGAGCGTTTGAAAGGCCGCCAACGCCGAGACGGACGTGCTCAGGCGCCAGTCACAGGAACCGGTGCGGTCGAAGTACGCAGCAGCCTTGATCTGCGGCCATCCGGCCAGGGTGCTCGCCACGTCGTTCAACCAGGCGGCTTTGCGTCCGGGCTGGGTGGGGTCCTCGGCCGAGCCCCACTCGGCCAGCAGCAGCGGCTTGCCGCGGGTAGAGCCCCAGCGATAGAAGTTTCCGGCGACCGTGGACAGCGAGCGCCAGGCCGGACGGCCCGGTGAGCAGGCCGCGAAGTTGTAGGCGTCGGTGCCGATCCAGTCGACTACGTCATCACCGGGATACCAGGCGGCGGGGTTGGCGTAGGTGATCGGCACCAGCACCACCGCGAAGGCGACATTGGTTGCCTGCTCGGCCCTGAACACCGACACGTAATGGCGGAACGCCGCAACGAACTGCGCGGCGGTGCCGTAGCCGGTCGCGATATCTGCCTCGTGGTGGAACGAGACGATCATCGGCACGCCGGTGTCGCGCAGCCCATCGGCTTGCTTGCGGATCTCCGTGTCATGGCCGCCGGCCGCGATGCTCAGCCAGCTGATCAGGCTGCCGTCCTTGCGCCGCGGCGAGATTCCGACGAGCGGGACGCGGCCATGGGCGCCATCATCGGCCACCTGCCAGTTCGGCTGGGCGTCATCCCAGCGGGAATAGCTGCGGTCCAGCGCAAGGCCACGGCCCAGCCGGGCTTCCTCCGCGGCGAGGGACTGCGCCGCGCTCTGGCCGGGCGCGCTGCTGACGGAGGCGCCGAAGAGCAGCCCACTGACCGGCACTGCTGGTGGTCCGCTGGCTGCAAAGGCCGTAGTTACCACCGCGCTCGCCGAACTCGCCGGACCGATCGCGCTGATCAGCGAGGTAGCAAGGACGGCAGTCACGGCCAGCAGGCAGCCAAGGGGTCTGTACATCGAGAAGCCTTACGTCTGGTTGATCGTCTTCGCCCTACCTAT
>JAVEES010000292.1 GCA_030840285.1 Pseudonocardiales bacterium | reverse complement strand
TGACCCACGGTGAGCCCGACCGCGAGGAGACCGAGCAGGACATGCGACACGAGTGGTTCTCCGGCGAGCAAGTGCGGGCGATGATCCTGGACTCGACCATCGCCGACGCTCATACCGTCGCCTCGTGGGGCCTGCTGGGGCTGTCCCGGCCGGAGCTGACGGGGGCGAGCAACTAGCGCTATTCGGCCACCGGCTGATCCGACCGGAGGCGCTCATCCTGCACGGACGGCGCCGACTGCGCCGCCAGCGAGGAGTGCGCCTCGCCGAGCAGGGTGCCCGCATGCTTGCGGAGCAGTGGCAGGTTGCGGTCAGCCAGGTGGTCGAAGGACTGCGCGACCGACGAGCCGGGGGTGAGTGAGGCCATCGCCGTCGCGGGATCGAGCCGGGCGCTCACCCATGATTCATGCGACGCCGCACGGGCGACGACCTCGGCGATCGGCGTCACGATCATCGAGTTGCCGAAGTAGATCACCCCGGCCGGATCCACGCCGGTGGCATTCGCACCGACGAGATAGACGTGGTTGTCATAGGCGCGTGCTCGATTGGTCAGCTCCCACAAGTCCGCCGACCTGAGCAAGGCCGAAGGGCGACAGATGATCTCGGCGCCGGCAACGGCGGTGATCCGGGACAGCTCGGGGTAGTCGCCGTCGAAACAGATGATGACGCCGATCTTGCCGAGCTCCGTCTCGACCACCAGCGGATCCTCACCCGGTGTCACCCAGCCGCCGCGATCGGCCCGCTCGGTACCGAATGGATGGCTCTTGCGGTATACACCGAGCAGCTGACCAGCTGGGTCGATGACGACGGCGGCGTTGTAGATGATGCCGCGCTCGGGTCCGCGCTCGTAGGTCCCGAGCACGAGATGAGTGCCCAGCTCCGCGGCCAGTTGCAGGTAAGGCTCGATGATCGGCCCGGGCAGCTCGCTCACCAGATCCCAGAGTGCCTCAGACCCGATTCCCGGCGTGAAGCCGGTCGTCACCGATTCGGGCAGCACGATCAGCTCCGCCCTCGTCGCGTGGTGGCAGGCGCGCACCAGCTCGACTGCCCGGGCAGTGTTGCCGGCGATCGAATGGGCGCTCAACGGGCCGGAATCCGGTGCGACCTGGACGGCGGCCGCGGTCAGCGCGCGCATCAGCGGGACCTCCGCGAGCCGACGAGCACTCCCAGCAGCGCGATTGCCGCACCGGCCAGGGCGCCGAGCACGAAATCACCGTTCCTCCGCAGGGCGGCCACTCTCGACTGGCGTTCGGGGGCCACGAAGATCCCGGGCGCCGGCGATTGCCCGGGTGGTCCGGTGGGGGCTGGGGTCAGGCTTGTCGCGGTTGCAACCTCCGGCGCCCGACCGGTCAGGACGTCATCGACCTGGGCGAAGAACTCACCGGCCAGCTTCTTCGCGACGCCGCCGAGCATCCGCTGGCCGACCCCGCCGATGACGCCGCCGATGATCGCGTCCGCGTCATAACTGATCCGGGTCGCGTGGTCCTCCTGCGACAGGGTTACCCGCACGTCAGCCGACACCGTGCCGGGGCTGCCGGCCCCGGATGCCTTCATCACCAAGGAGTTCGGTGCCTGCTGATCCGAGAGCGTCACCTGCCCGGCATAGGTGCCCTTGATCGAGGCCACCCCGGCGGTGACGGTCATCGAGTACGAGTCCGCGCCGGTCTCCTCCAGTCGCTCACAACCGGGAATGGCTCGCACCAGGACCGCCGGATCGTTGAGCGCGGTCCACACCTGTTCGATCGGAGCGTGCAGCAACGCCTGGCCTGCCACCTTCATGGCTGGGTTCCCTTCTGCGCAGCGTTGGCGGCATGCTGCCGACGCAGTTCGAACAGCTCGGACGGGGAGATCGGCATCGCGGTGATCTGGAATCCCTCGGCATCGGAGATGGCAGAGGCGAACACCGCCGCACCCGGAATCACCCCGGCTTCACCGGCTCCCTTGATGCCGAGCGGGTTCAGGGGCGATCTGGTTTCGAGATGGTCGATCTCGATCCGTTCGGGCACCTCGCTGACATAGGGCATCAGGAAATCCATGAACGAGGCATTCTGCAGCTGACCCGATTCGTCGTAGGCCATCCGCTCGTAGAGCGCTCCAGCCACGCCTTGGGCGACGCCGCCATGGATCTGGCCCTCGACGATCCGCGGATTGATCAGCGTCCCGCAGTCATGCACCACGCAGTAGCGCAGGATCGCGACCTCGGCGGTGTCCGGGTCGGTCTCGACGATGACCGCGTGCATGCCGTTGGCGAAGGTCGAGCGCAGCGGCGAGTAGTAGTCCTTGCCCTCCAGGCCCGGCTCGTCGTCCTCTGCCACCGGCGGCAGGTCCGGGTCGCCGACCGCGAACTGGGTGGCCGCCTTGGACGCCTCGTCGAAGGCATAGCGCAGCGGGTTGGACAGCACCGCGACGGTTCCCAGCGCGATCTCGTTGCCCGGCGCGCCCTTGACCCGCACCATGCCATCGACGATCTCGAGGTCCTCGGCCGCGGCCTCCAAGGCATCCGCCGCGACCCGCAGGATCTTGGCGCGGGCCGCGCGGGCGGCCAGCGCGATGGCCGACCCGCTCATCACGGCCGCGCGCGAGGCGAAAGTCCCTACCGCGTAAGGGAAACGCCGGGTGTCGCCGGTGACCACTTCGATGTCGGAGATCGCCACTCCGAGTTCGTCGGCGACGATCTGGGCGAATGCGGTCTGATGCCCCTGACCCTGACTGGTGAGGCCGGTCGACACCTTCACCTTGCCGGTCGTCTCGATCTGGACGTGGCCCCCCTCATACGGCCCGACGCCGGTTCCCTCGACGTAGCAGGCCAGACCGAGACCGACCTTTCGGCCCGAGGCCCGCGCCTGCGCCTGATATGCCGGCCATTCATCCCAGCCGACCAGCGCCTTGAGCTTGTCCAGCGTTGCCGGGAAGTCGCCCGAGTCATACACCAGCGGGCGTCCGTCCTGAAAGATCAGCCCGTGGTCATAGGGCATCTCCTCGGGCTGGATGAAGTTTCGGGCACGCACCTCGGCCCGATCGATCCCCAGTTCGGCGGCGATGGCATCCATCGTGCGCTCCATCGCGAAGACGCCCTGCGGCCGTCCGGCGCCGCGGTAGGGGGTGACGATCACCGTGTTGGTGTAGAGCGATTCGAATTCGACCCGGTAGGCAGCGGGCTTGTAGGGACCGAGCAGCTGGGTGGACGTGATGATGGGAACGATCAGGCCGTACGGCAGGTAGGCACCGTTGTCGTGCCAGAAACGCACGGACAGCCCGAGGAGGTGACCCTCGTCATCGAAGCCGACCTCCACCTCGTGCAATTGAGCGCGCTCATGCGCCGAGGAGATGAAATGCTCGCGGCGATCCTCGGTGAATTTCACGGCCCGGCCCAGCGCCCGGGCAGCCATCGGAACGAGCACTTCTTCAGGCCACGGGTGAACGATCTTGACCCCGAACCCGCCGCCGACATCAGGGGTGATCACCTCCACGCTGCCCAGGTCCAGTCCTAACCTGGCGGCGATCGCGGCCCGGACGCCGGTAGCGGTCTGCGTCGAGGTCCACACCCGCAGCCGCTGCGAATCGGTGTCCCAGCGCGCCAGCACACCTCGTCCCTCCAGCGGGGTGGACGCCGAGCGCTCGACGGACAGCTCCAGGCTGAGCCGGTGTGGCGCCGCCGCGATAGCCGCGGCGGCATCACCGACCTGCTGGACGAAATGCGCCGCGACGTTTCCCTCGACGTCGCGATGAACCAGCTGCTGAGCCTCCCGCGCCGCTACCAGACCCACGACCGGAGGCAGCAACTCATAGCTCACCTCGATGCGCTCAGCTGCGTCCTCGGCCAGGTAGCGGTTCTCGGCGACGACCACCGCGATCGCCTCGCCGACGTAGTTCACCTCGTCCTTGGCCAGCACGTACTGGGTTCGCCCGGCCGAGATCGAGGGGTGCGGTATGAGCAGCGGTAACGGCTCGGCGAGCGGCCCGCTCAGGTCGTCATAGGTGTAGATCGCCAACAGGCCGGGTACGTCGATCGCGCCAGAGACGTCGATATCAAGGATGCGCGCATGCGCGTGCGGTGATCGGAGCACCGCCAGCTCGACCGCGTCCTGGCCCAGATCGTCGAGATAGCGCCCGCCGCCGGTAAGCAGGCGCGGGTCTTCCACCCGGGCGATCGGCTCCCCGAGGTAGCTACTCCCCACCTGCATCACCCCCGCCGATCTCTGCCGCCCGGAGCACCGCCGCCACGATGTTCTGATAACCGGTGCAACGGCAGAGGTTGCCGCCGATCATCTCTCGCGCCTGCTCGATCGTCGGCTCGGGATTCTGCCGCAGACCGGCCGTGATCGTGGTGAGGAAGCCGGCCGTGCAGAAGCCGCATTGCAGGCCGTGGCATTCCTGGAAGGCCCGCTGCACGGCCGACAGCGTGCCGTCCGGTGCCGCCAGTCCCTCGACCGTCGTGACGTGCTGGCCCTGCACGCTGACCGCCAGCAGCAGGCAGGAACGCATCGGCACGCCATCGACCAGCACGGTGCACGCTCCGCAAACCCCGTGCTCGCAGCCGACATGCGTTCCGGTCAGGCGCAGGTCATGGCGGAGGAAGTCCGACAGCAGGCGGCGGGCCGGCACCTCGGCCTGGTACGCGGCCCCGTTGACCGTGAGGCCCACCTCGTGCAGCTGCTCAGTCACCTGGCCCGCTCCCTGCCGCCGCTCGCGCCGCCTCGGTGATCACCCGGTCGCTGAGTACCCCGGCCAAGTCTCGACGGTAATCGGCGCTGGCATGAATGTCGGCGTCCGGTTCGACGAGCTGACGAGCAAGGCGCCCGGCAGCCGAAAGGTCGTCAGCACAGCGCCGTCCGAGCACCGCCTCGGTGAGGTCGAGCACCAGCGGAGTGCTCGCGATGGACAGATATCCTGCCCGGGCCGAGGTGATCCGTCGCTCCTGATCCACCGAGACGAGCGCCGCGACCCCGCACACCGCGTAGTCACCGTGGCGGCGCGAAACCTCGGCGAACGCTGTCCCGGACCTCACCGCGAGCGCGGGAAAGTACGCCTCGACGGCGATTTCGTCCGGGCCGAGGGCCGATTCCAGCGGGCCGAGAAAGAACTCTGCCGCCGATATCGTGCGCCGGCCGCGTGCCGAAACGGCGGTGACCGAACCGCCCAGCAGGGCCAGCACCGCAGGCATCTCGCCGGACGGATCCGCGTGCACGATGCTGCCCAGCGTGGTGCCACGGTTACGAATGGTGGGATGTGCGACCTGGCGCAACGCGGCAGGGATCAGCGGCTGAGTCGAACGTACCGCCGGATCGCGCTCGACAGCCGCGTGCCGTGCCAAGGCACCCAGGCGGACCCCGTCCGGCCCCGCGCTGATCGTGTCGAGTTCCGCTATCCGGTTGATGTCCACCAGATGCTCGGGTGCGGCCAGCCGCATCGACAGGATCGGCAAGAGGCTTTGGCCGCCCGCCAGCACCTTGCCGCCCGAGGAAAGCTCGGCCAGCAGGCCAACCGCCTCCTCGAGCGTCTCGGGACGGCTGTAGTCGAAGGCGGGCGGCTTCACGTCAGACGGTCTCCGATCTCGATGAGTCACCGACGGTGTCGGATCTCGACGAGTCACCAACGCGGTCGGATGAAGAGGAATCACGCACGGTGTCGGACTCGACTCTGTCATCGCTGGGCCAGCGATCGGCGAACTGCGGCGCGAATGCATGGACCAGGTGGTAGAAGAGCAGGCAGAAGATCGTGCCGAGCGCGATGCCGCCGATCGAGAAGTTGTCGGTGAACTTCAGCTGGACGCCACCGATACCGGCGATCAGCCCCGCCGCCAGCGGAACCAGGTTGGCGGGATTGCCGAAGTCCACCCGGTTCACGATCCAGATCTTGGCGCCTAGCAGACCGATCATGCCGTAGAGCACGACGGTGATACCGCCGAGCACCCCGCCGGGAGTCGCGGATACCAAAGCGCCGAACTTCGGGCAGAAGCCGAGGAAGATAGCGACGATCGCCGCCACGTAGTAGGCCGCCGTCGAGTACACCCGGGTCGCGGCCATCACTCCGATGTTCTCGGCGTAAGTGGTTGTGGGCGACCCGCCGACCGCGCTGGCCAGCACCGTGCCGACACCATCGCCGATGAAAGCTCTGCCGAGGTAGGGGTCGAGATTCTCACCGGTCATCTCCGAGACCGCCTTGACGTGACCAGCGTTCTCCGCGATCAGCGCGATCACGCTGGGCAACACCAGCAGGATGAAGGTCACCGAGAACGACGGCGCGTGGAACCCCGGGACCTCCTTGCCGTCGGACAGGAACTTGGTGCCGGGCGGGAAGCCGAACCAGTCCGCGCTCTTCACTCCAGAGAAGTTCACCCGGTAGTGCTCGCTCGCCGTGGTGGCTCCGCCGAGGACCGAGTTGATCTTGCCGAAGATGTGGTCGAAGGCCCAGGACAGCAGGAAGCCGAAGATGAGGGCGAGGAAGATCGCGATCCGGGAGAAGAAGCCGCGGAAGAGCACCGCCGCGACGATGACGAAAGTCGCCGTCAACAACCCGATCCACTGATCCTGCGGCCAGTAGACCCCCGCGACCACCGGGGCGAGGTTGAAGCCGATCAGCATGACGACCGCGCCGGTGACGGCGGGAGGCAGGATCTTCTGCACGATCCCACCGCCGGCCACGTGCACGACGAAACCGACCAGGACCAGCACGACCCCTGCCACCAGGATCGCGCCGGTCACCTCCTTGGAGTTGCCGCCCTGCGCGCGGATGGCGCTCACCCCCGCGACGAAGGATGCCGACGTGCCGAGGTAGGAGGGCACCCGGCCGTTGACGATGAGCAGGAACCCGATCGTCGCAATCCCCGTCATCATGATCGCCACGTTCGGGTTGAGCCCCATGATGATCGGGAAGACGAATGTCGCGCCGAACATCGCCACCACGTGCTGAGCGCCCAGGCCGACCGTCCTGCCCCAGGACAGTCGTTCATCCGGTCTGACTATTCCGCCCGGCGGCGGCGTCTTCCCGCCGTAGGCCAACTTCCACCCGAACGCTGACATGCAGGCCTCCTCGTCGTTCCACAGCGGCGCCGCGCCGAGTGGTTCACTGCGGGTGAAAGCTCACCCACATGCCCGTGGCCGGACGGTATTGACATCCCACCGGCACCGACACGGTGAACTGTTGACGAAAGATGGGGCGCTGATCTGTGACACGCCGAGCGGACTGCAAATTCGGCTGTCACGCCGCCCGGTCCGACCCGCAGCACGCTGCCCATTCGCGTCAAATCCCCCGCATCTGGACCACCTGAAGCGCCAACGCCACGTCAAGTCGAAGGTGCGGGTCGCTCGTGAACGGACCGACCATCCGCTCCAACTTGGCGATCCGGTACCGCAGGGTGTTGTAGTGAAAGTGCAGCAACCGGGCGGTCTCGGCGACATTGAGGTTGGTGTCGAGCAAGGTCTGCAGCGTGATCCGCAGGTCGGCGGCCTCCGCCGAATCCCGGCTCAGCGCCCCGAGCACCTCGGTGGCGAAGGACTTCAGTTCGCCGGTGTCAGGCACCAGTGACAGCAGCCGGTGGACGCCGAGCGAGTCGAAATGCGAGGTGCTGCCGTTGCCGTGCACCCGTCGTCCGACCGAGACCGCCTTGCGTGCCTGGGCGTAGGCAGCCGCGATGCCGTCTGGTGCCGTTACCACCCTCGAAATGCCGGCACAGAAGGATTGCCGGCCGCCGCCACGGTCGCCGCTGACGGCCGACACCACGTGATCCACGGCCGACGCGGCATCCTCCGGTCGCACCGGCAGAAGGGTCACAACCTCAGAGCTGAAGGCGACCACCGGCGCCGACTTGTCCCTGGCCCGCATGACCTGATGCCAGGCCGAGGAGAATCGCTCGTGTTGAGACCGGTGCACCACGGGGCCACCCGCGACGCCCGGGGCCGATGCCTCTATTGGATCGAGTTCGGCGACGACTACGACCATCGGACGGTCGATGTCCCAGCCCAGTGAACGGCAGTGCGCCACCACGGTGTCATCCGCTGCCACCAAGCCGGTCAGAACGTCGCGCAGGTAGTCACCCCGGAACTTTCCCTCGACAGCCGAGACCGCGAGTTCCTTGGTAATGGTCAACGCGGCGACGATGGCCACCCTTTCCAGCGCCTGGGAGGTGCCCGACGCCAGCCGGCCGTCACCGCGATAGGCGACTATCCGGCCGTGGTCGATGCCGCCGGCAACGATCGAGGTCATCGCGGCGCAACCGGATCCGGCTGTCCCACCGGAGGATCGGAGTTGCTGATACCCCGGGCGCAATCGCTCGACCATGAACCGGCCGCTGAGATCGAACTGACCCGAACTCTCCAATGCTGATCGGTGCGGCTCGGTCCCTTCATCGGCAAGGATGCGGCCGTCCGGTGTGGTGATCAGCACGACGCAGTCCAGCAGCCGGGATACCTCGTCGGCGATCTGGGGCAGACCGCCACCGGCGAGCACGATGGCCGAGATGGCACGGTGCAGGGCGTCGGCTTCGGCGAGCACCCCGGCCTGCCGATCCAGCAGCCGGGTGAAGACATCGGCCAGCACTTCGTCGAAGGCAACGCCGTCGGGAAGCCTGAGGATCGGAAAGCCCAGTTCGTCGGCCCGCTCCAGCACCCGGGGCGGGAGCTCCGCGAGGTAGCGGCCCAACTTGACGCCCAGGGCGGCCAGGCCTCGGGCGTTGAGCTCCACCACTAGTTCGAGCAGTACCCGTTCCCGCTCGTCCGGCACGCCCTGGCTGAGCGGAAACGCGGTGGTGAGCAGGAACTCGTGGGGCTTCACCCACGGCAGGATGTCGGGAACCTCCATGACGTTCAGGCCGCCGACGACCCGGTCCAGGCCCGCGTGCCCGGCCAGGACGGCCGAGCCGGCCAGGCTCGGCGAGTCGAGCAGCGCGCGCACCGGCAATCCGCTCGGCAGGCCGGCTGGCAGATCCCGCACCTTCTCGGCCAGATCGTTGGCAACTGTGACCATCGGCAGACCGTAACTCACGTCGATACCTTCCAGCCACAGGAAGGGGCTCACAGGTGATCACGAGCGGATTGCGGCCGGCGCCCACCGTGCTGCTCGGCCAGGCGCCGGACTTCGTCCGTCGAGTCCTGGCCGGACGCACCGAAACGCCTGAGATCCTGCGGAGCTTTCCCACCGCCCTCTACCTGCAGCTGGCTTCCGGTGAGGTCATCGCCGTGCTGACGTGCGAGGCTGTCGCCCTGCCGATCGGCGTGGTGATCAAGGACCGCCGGGCAGCGCTGCCGCTGCTGAGGAATTCCTCCGAGGTGGCGATCATCGACGGCGTGATGCACGTCGCGGAGCTGCAGATCTACCCCGAGCTGCCCCGCTCCAGCCGGATGCCTTTCGTCGGTGAACCGCAGACACCGGGCCTACGGCGCTGCCGTGA
>JAVEES010000290.1 GCA_030840285.1 Pseudonocardiales bacterium | reverse complement strand
ATCGAGGTCGACGCAACGGTCGCCGGTCTGGTGGCGGCGTGCAACGGGACCCTGCCGGCCCGAACGCTGCTCGATCTGCTTGCCGCTGCCACGGAACTTCCCGCAGAGCTGTTGGTCGGCCAGCTGCTGCCGGTCATCGAGGATCTGGTCCGTCGCGGCATCCTGCTGCCCGAGCCGGTAGGGCGCTGATGAGAGCCGTCCTGACCCGCGTCACGAGCGCGGAGGTAGCGGTCGAGGGCCACGTGATCGGCCGGATCGGCCCGGGCCTGCTCGCGCTGATCGGGGTCACGCACTCCGACGACGAGCGCGTCGCTCGCTCGCTGGCCGCCAAGATCGCCGGTATCCGCATCCTGCGCGACGGTGATCGCGACGAGTCCTCGGCGCTGCAGGTGGGCGCCGAAGTCCTGGTAGTGAGCCAGTTCACGCTCTATGCCGATGTGAGCCATGGACGGCGTCCCAGCTGGAGCGGCGCAGCACCCGGCCCGGTGGCCGAACCGCTGGTCCAGGCGGTGCTCGAGGAATTACGCAGGCTCGGAATCTCGGCACAATCGGGAAGGTTCGGAGCCAGGATGGCCGTAAGCAGTGTCAACGACGGCCCGCTCACGATTTTGATCGACGCCGACTGAACCGCCGCGAGGGCGCACACGTACTCCAGGCTGTCGGCAGCTGGCCCCCGACGGCTTGGAGTTCAAAGCCGGTGCACAGGCGATCCGGGAACAACAAACTCTCCGAATCGTTGTACCAGGTGGGACAACAGACCCCCGATTAGCGGACGGATAACCAACGTGACGCAACCAGCAACCAAAAACACGAAACCGACCGCGCAGCGTCGCCAGTCGGCATCGCGGACCCTTCCCGGGCATCGTTCGAGCCGAACGGTGGCACCGGCAACCCCGCCTGAGGACACTGCGCTGGTTACAACCGAAGAGCTTGCCGCCGTTGAAGAGACCCCGCTGCTCGCCACCGCCGATCTCGACGAGGCCGTGCAGGCAGCGGATCTGGTTCGTTCCTACCTGAACGAGATCGGAAAGGTTTCGCTGCTCACAGCGGTCGAGGAAGTAGAGCTCTCCAAGCGGATCGAGGCAGGCCTGTACGCCTCACACCTGCTCAGCACCACCAAGCGGCTCTCGTTGCCCCGGCGTCGGGAGCTGCAGGCGCTGGCCGCGGATGGCGAAACGGCCAAGGACTTACTGCTGCGCGCCAACCTGCGCCTGGTCGTATCCCTTGCCAAGCGCTACACCGGTCGCGGAATGCCCTTCCTCGATCTCATTCAGGAGGGCAACCTCGGTCTGATTCGTGCGGTCGAGAAGTTCGACTACACGAAGGGCTTCAAGTTCTCCACCTACGCGACGTGGTGGATCCGGCAAGCGATCAGCCGCGCGATGGCTGACCAATCGCGCACGATCCGCCTCCCGGTCCACCTGGTCGAGCAGATCAACAAGATGCAGCGGATGCGACGTGAGCTCGGTCAGACGCTGGGCCGCGACGCCACTGACGACGAGCTCGCCCACGAACTCGACATCACCGTCGACCGCCTGCACGAGCTGATCGACCACGCCCGGGATCTGGTCAGCCTGGATCAGACCGTAGGTACCGAGGAGGACTCCTCGCTGGGTGACTTCATCGCCGACTCCGACGCAACGAAGCCGACTGAGGCGGTCGAGTTCGATCTGATGCGCCAGCAACTCGGTTCCGTGCTGGATTCCCTGGAGCCTCGCGAAGCTGCCGTGGTCCGGCTCAGGTACGGGCTTGCCGATGGCAACCCGCATACCCTGGACGACATCGCCAAGAAGTTCAACCTGTCCCGCGAGCGGATTCGCCAGATAGAGCGCGAGACGATGGCAAAGCTGCGTCATCCTTCGCGGGCCCAGTCGCTGCGTGACTACCTCGAGGTCTAGCCACGCGCCAGGTTCTCGATCAGGGCCCGCCCCGGTAGCAGCCGGTGCGGGCCCTGCTGTGTTCTGCGGGAGTCAGCGGTTCCAGGCCGTTCTTGATCGGCCCCGGGTTGCGGACAGGCCTGCCGCGTTACGGTGACCAGGTGGACCCGCTGACGGCGCTTCGCCGGATCGCATTCTTGCTGGAGCGTCGCCTGGAACCGAGTTATCGGGTGAAGGCCTTCCGGTCGGCCGCCGACGTCGTCGTGCGCACCGGCAGCGCCTCGATCGCCGAACGGTCCGGCAACGGCAGCCTGCAGGAACTGCCCGGCATCGGCGCCGTCACGGCCAAGGTCATCAGCCAGGCTCTGGACGGGCAGGTGCCCGACTATCTGGCCAGGCTGGAGGCAGAGAGCGGCGAACTCGTCGAGCTCGACGCTGCGGGTACCGAGTTGCTGCAGGCCCTCAGGGGCGACCTGCACAGCCATTCGGACTGGAGTGACGGCGGCAGCCCGATCCAGGAGATGGCGGTGACCTCGATCGAACTCGGCCACCGCTATCAGGCTCTCACCGACCATTCACCGCGCCTGACGGTCGCCCGCGGCCTCACCGCCGAGCGCTTGCGCAATCAGCTTGAGGTACTGGCCGGGCTCAGTTCCCGCCTCGGTGACTTCAAGCTGCTCAGTGGAATCGAGGTCGACATCCTCGAGGACGGCTCGCTCGATCAGACGCCCGAACTCCTCGGGGTTCTGGACGTGGTCGTCGCCTCGGTCCACTCCAAGTTGGCGATGGACTCAGCCGCCATGACCCGCCGGATGATCAAGGCTGTTCAGGATCCGCACACCGACATCCTGGGCCACTGCACGGGGCGGCTGCTCGGCGGCAAGAAGCGTGGCCAGAGCCACTTCGATGCCCGGGCCGTGTTAGGCGCCTGCGCCGCGTCTCAGGTCGCCGTGGAGATCAACTGCCGCCCCGAACGCCTCGATCCGCCGAAGGAACTCCTGCGGCTGGCCGTCGAGTCGGGCTGCCTGTTCAGCATCGACACCGACGCCCACGCACCCGGACAGCTGGACTGGCAGCCCTACGGCTGCGCCCGAGCGGTCGAATGCGGGGTGCCGACCGATCGCGTCGTCAACACCTGGCCGGTTGACAGACTGCTCGAATGGACGACGCGAGCGCGGTAGCACTCACTGCGGCCCGGTGGCCACACCGCGCGTCGGATCGCTGATCCACTCGCTCCATGAGCCGGGGTAGAGCACGGCCTGGATGCCCGCTTCGTGCATCGCCAGCATCATCTGGGCGGCCGTGACCCCGGAGCCGCAGTACACGCCCACCGGCGGGTCCTGCGGTGCCAGGCCCGCCGAGGCGAAGCGGCTGGCGAGGATCTTGGGAGGCAGGAACGCTCCCGAAGCGCTCACCAGGTCTGCGGTCGGCAGATTGCGCGCGCCGGGAATGTGTCCGGCCACCGGATCGATGGGCTCCACCTCGCCCCGGAACCGCTGTGGTGCACGCACATCGATCAGCCGCCCAGCCGAGGCAAGCTCTGGGACATCCTGGGCCTCCAGGCTCGGCAGCGAGCCCGGCCGCACCGTGATCGAGCCCGTTCGCTCAGCGACCGAGCGACCGGCCTCGACCTGGCCGCCGGCCCGCGTCCAGGCAGCGAATCCGCCGTCCAGAACACCGACGTCGGTCAGGCCGGCCCATCTGAGCACCCACCAGGCGCGTGCCGCCGCGACCGAGCTGTCACCGTCATAGACCACGACCGCGGAGCCGTCGTCCACGCCGAAAGACCTCAGCGTGGCTTGCAGCCGGTCGGGGTCGGGAAGAGGGTGCCTGCCCCGGGCCCCGGGTGGGTCTGCCAGGTCGGTGTCAAGGTCCACGAACTGGGCGCCGGGGATGTGGGCGGCCAGGTAGTCCTCAACTAGGGCGGGAGCTCCCACGACCCACCTGACGTCCAGCAGGACCGGCGGCCTCGTCGATCCGAGCTGCTGGGCCAACGAGGCTACGCCGACGAGCGCGGTAGTGCCGTCACCATTCATAGCGATGGTTCTAACATGGTCGCAGAACCGAGCATCGCAACGGGGCGACGGCAGCAGGAAGGTCGGCACGTGAACAGCCACCATCACGACTTGATCGACACGACCGAGATGTACCTTCGCACCGTCTATGAGCTCGAGGAAGAGGGCGTAATTCCGCTCCGGGCTCGCATCGCGGAGCGGCTGGGGCAGTCGGGTCCGACCGTCAGCCAGACGGTCGCGCGGATGGAGCGGGACGGGCTCGTCCATGTCGAGGCCGACCGTCACCTGCAGCTGAGCGAGTCCGGGCGCCGTCTGGCGATCGCGGTCATGCGCAAGCACCGGCTTGCTGAGCGGCTGCTGCAGGACATCATCGGCCTGGAGTGGGATCAGCTGCATATCGAAGCCTGCCGCTGGGAGCACGTGATGAGCGAGGCGGTCGAACGGCGGATCCTCGCACTTCTGGACAAGCCACTGGTCTGCCCGCACGGCAATCCCATCCCGGGACTGGAAGAGCTCGGCCTGCCCTTCGGACGTACTCCGGAGGAAACCCCGCTGCCGACGCTGGCCGCCTCGGCTGGGCAAGGCAGCGCGACGGTGCGGGTCGAGCGAATAAGCGAGAACCTGCAGCCCGATGCCGAGCTGATGCGATTGCTCACGGTGTCGGGCTTGACCCCGGGCAAGACCGTCACGGTGGCTCGTGCGGAGGGAGGCTTCCAGATCAGCGGCGGCCGCGAGACGACCGTCGTGGGTTCCCCGGTTGCCGAAGGGATCTTCGTATCGTTGCCAGCCTGAGGCCGGACGGTTCGACCGGGTCCTGACTGGTGCCGCACGATAGCGAGCGGCTCGCTCAACTCGGTCGCGCTGGCGGTCGGGTTCGCGCAACTCGGTCGCGCTGGTTCGCGGGCTAGCTAAAATGAGGCAGTTGTAGCGAGCCGGTGCCGCCTCGCGTTGAGCAAGATGCGCCGGCGGCGCGGATATGAGGATTTGGCTGCTGTGGCCCACGATCCCCAGGGATTCATGACCCGCCCCAGGGTGGAGCTTCCCAAAAGGCCCGTACCTGAGCGAGTCAGGGACTTTCAACCGATCTACCTGCGCCCCAAGGCTGATGCGGTCGCCGAGCAGGCATCGCGCTGCATGGATTGCGGCGTCGCCTTCTGCCACGCCGGGTGCCCGCTGGGCAACCTCATCCCCGAATGGAACGAGCTGGTAGCACGCGGCGAACCCGCTGACTGGGCCGACGCGAGTGAGCGGCTGCACGCCACAAACAACTTTCCGGAATTTACCGGCTGGATCTGCCCCGCTCCGTGCGAGGCCGCCTGCGTGCTGGCGATCAACGATGCTCCGGTCACGATCAAGCAGGTCGAGATGAGCATCGTCGAGCGCGCCTTCGACGATGGAAACCTGCCGCCACAGCCGGTTGCTCCGCCGACCGCCCACTCTGTCGCGGTGGTGGGATCGGGTCCTGCAGGCCTTGCCGCGGCACAGCAACTGACCAGATCCGGACACGCCGTCACGGTCTTCGAGCGTGATGACCGGGTGGGCGGTCTGCTGCGCTACGGCATTCCGGACTTCAAGATGCCCAAGGACATCATCGATCGCAGGATCGCCCAGATGGCTGCCGAGGGCACCAGCTTCCGAGTCAACACACCGATCACGTCGGCTGACGTCGAGCGGCTCAGTGCCGACTTCGACGCCGTCGTGCTGGCCGTGGGAGCTCTCAAGCCGCGCGAGCTGGACAACCCCGGCCGCGAGCTGGACGGCGTCCACCAGGCGATGCAGTACCTGCCGTGGGGTAACCGGGTGGCCGCCGGCGACCTTGATCGGCCGCAGATCGACGCCTCGGGCAAGCACGTCGTGATCATCGGCGGCGGGGATACCGCGGCCGACTGCTTGGGGACGGCCAACCGGCAGGGTGCACTGTCGGTGACGGTGCTTGATCACAATCCAGCTCCCCTCAAGCGTGTGGATCTCGTCAATCCGGTGTGGCCGGCGGCTCCGCCGAGCCGCGGTGTGTCGCCCGCTCACGATGAGGGCGTCCACGAGGCGTGGGCGCATCGAGTTGTCGAGTTCGTCGGCGACGGTCATGTCCGAGCGGTAGCGGTCGAGCAGGTAGAGGTCGTTCGGATCGGTGGCGTCCGCCATTTCAACGCGGTCCCTCAGTCCCGCTCCGAGCTGCCCGCCGATCTTGTCCTGCTGGCGGCGGGCTTCGTCGGGACGGATTCGGACGAGCTGGTCGCGGCGCTAGGTGCCAGGGAGGTCCCCGGCCGTGGCACGGTCGCGGTGGATGCTCGCTGGCGCACCGCCACGGAGAACGTCTACGCATGTGGTGATGCCACCCGCGGCGCAAGCCTGGTCGTGTGGGCGATCGCCGAGGGACGAGCGTGCGCAGCGGCCGTGGATGCCGACCTCGCGGGCTCCTCGGAGCTTCCGACACCGGTCACGCCGACGTCGCGACCTCTGTGACGACGCCGCGGCGGCTCGAAGCTGTCAACCCGCCCTCGCTTGCCGCAACGTGGGCGTGCTGCCCGGGTTGAGCCCGTTTCGAACCGCGGCCAGCAGTAGGTGTGCACCCGAGTACGCCGGGTCCGAGGCCAGGGCGCGCTCGGCCGCCATGCCGGCGAGCGTCCCATTGCCCGCTCTCCATTGCTGCCAGCCGAACAGAAACAACGGCGCGGCGTCATAGGGCGCCGGCAGCCGCCGAATGAGCTGCAGCAGGTATGGCGAGGGATCCAGAGCACGCTCGTCGATGGCGAGCCAGAGCTCGTCCCGAACCGTCAGCTCACCCAGCGCAATGGCGTGCCGCGCAAGCTGACCATTGCTCAGTCGACGGATCGCGACCTGGCCGCTCCCGCCCGGCAGATCATCGGCCCGGCCGCACCGAGCCAGCCTCATGACCTGCTCCGCGTCGCGCCGGATGAGCCGAGAGAAGCCGTTGGTCGTGGCTGCCTTCGTGAGCCGGTTTTCCGCCTCGGCCAGATAGGGTTCCAGCGCAGCCCGCTCGCCACACCCCACACCGTCCAGCTGCGACTCCACCTCGTCCCGGCCGCGAGCGGCAACCAGTCCCGCCAGCACCGCCTCGGCGGCAGCCGCTGAGCTGCCGATCGCGCGCTCCCGTCCGGTGGGCGGGCAGCAGCCGGGATCGTCACACAGCAGTGACCACCAACGATCCGCAGTGACGAGCAGGACGTCCATCATCGCCATGTCGGCGGCGGTAAGCGCGGTGGTCAGCACGCTCGTCAACCACTGCCACTCCTGCGCGGCCGAACCATCGCCCGCCGCCTGCGGCGCGTAGATCATCGCGATGACAAGGCCGACCTGTGATCGTTGCAGGGCCTCCACGAGCTGGGCAAGCTCATCGGATGTGACGCCGGGGTCGGGCAGATCGACTCGCACCGCCACCTCGATCTGACGATGAGAACCGTCGGAACCGGCGGAAAACCCGAGCAGCGCGAGGCTGCGGTCGGGATGGAAACCGAGCAGATAGGGAACGGTGTCGATGAGCTCAGCGGGGTCGCAAACCCTGATGCGGGTCTTCGGATCGGTTGTCATCTGCCCAGCTTCGGCCGTCAGGCAGCGTCAGCACGCTTCGCCGGCGGATCTGTGGATTGTCCGGGCGGCTGTGGATAAATGGCAGCCAGCTACAGGGGATTCTCTCGCCAGCGCAGCGCCGCCAGCGCCAGGCCATCGGCTGTCTCGTCGTTGCGCCGCGCCAAGGTCAGTTGATTTCCGGGGTCCGGCTCGAGCTCGCAGGTCTGGCGGCGACCCTCCGCGACAACCCTGAAGAACGACGCCGCGCGTTCCAGAGCGACCGCGAAGTCACCGCCATACGCGCCCGAGAGCACCGAATCCGCCAGCCCCGCGACCGCCTCCGGATCGGGATCGTCGGCAACGCCTGCCACGACCTCGTCTGCCGGCGCGTAGGGCCGACCAGCGCGCCACAGCCGAGCAACTTCGTCACCCTGGGAGTAGCACCAGCGGCGCAGCACGTACAGCGCCCACAGCGCTCCAGGCAGGCTTGAGGGCTGCTCGTCGCGCCACAGCTCGGCTAACGTCTCCAACCCGACGCGGTCAGCCAGATCGACCAGCGACTCCGACCCAGCGGCCCTGCCCTGGGTGATCACGGCGGCCGCGGTGGCGGCGGCAAGCTCGGCCCGGGCGAAGGGTTCTACCGCGGCGACCGCCTCGACGATCTCCGACAGATCTGCCCGGCGGATCGGGCGGTGTGGGCGTTCTGGCTGAGTCACCTCACCAGGGTAAGCATCGTTTCCGCGCGCCCCATGCGGCACGCGGTGATTCATCGGGCCCGACACGCCAGCGTCACCGAGGATGGCGCGGGACCCGGTAAACTGAGCAACGGCGTCGGCCCGATCCATGGCCCCCGGTCCCACATTCGCCGCCGAGAGCGGCCTTTTGCCGAGAGGCGACCTGGCGGGTCGGCGCCATTGACAACCGGTCCGTCGCGCGAGCACGGCCTCGTAGGGGAAACGGCGGCGGCATGGGTTCGGGTGACGGCTGGGCGATCTGCTCTGCCGGCCATCGGCACTGGGGGCTGTTCGGGGCCGCGGGCCTGTTGGTCATCGAGGGTGACCAGGTGATCCTTCAGCACCGCTCGCCATGGACCCATGAAGGCGACCGCTGGGGAATACCGGGCGGGGCACGCGACGCCGACGAGACCGCCGTGGCCGCGGCATTGCGCGAGGCGCGTGAAGAGGCGGGCCTGGATCCTGCCGACATCGAACCGTTGGGTATCTACGTCTCAGACCACGGTGGCTGGAGTTACAGCACCGTCGTCGCCGCAGCCAGGCGCCCGCTCCGGCCGGCCGCCTACAACGCTGAGAGCCTCAGCGTCGAATGGGTCCGGCTGGACGACGTCGCGCACCTGCCGCTGCATGACGGATTCGCCGAAGCCTGGCCACACCTGCAGGACATCGGGGCGCCGGTGCATGCCCTGATCGGTCCAGCCGTAGCCGACAGTCCGGTTCTGGCCGCCCTGACCGAGGCCGGCGTGGAGGCACGCCGGCTGCCGACCGGGATGCGATCCGGTTCGCTGCACCGAGTCCTGCTCCGGGTCGAACCGGTCGGCAACGCCACCGAGGCAGCGAGCCGGGTGGCTTCGCTGCCCGAGGGCACCCAGGTGATCGTCGTACTCGAATCAGCTGACCTGGCGTTGCTCGGCTGAGTGGCCAGGCTGCCAGGAGCAGACGCGGCGGTAGGTCAGCGGCGGCGCCTGCATG